>JBFMHI010000199.1 GCA_040753085.1 bacterium
GGTGGGCACCGCCCACCAAAAAGGCGTAGATGGCGAACAGATTGGTGGGTAATGTCCACCCTACTTCTGCGGAAGGTTAACCGCGCCTAAAGTTTCACAAGAAAATGGATGATTTTGAACCGTCCCGTCAATCTTAATGTTATCGACTGGAATACCATTAGACAATGCCGGATCTAACGAAAAATGACTGACGGATCCCCCCTCCTCTCTTTCCGTATCAATAAAGATAATATAATCTACCTCCTTATCCGTGTTCTTATCATAACTTTTAAAATCGATATCCTGATCTACTAAGTGGATTGCTTTCTTCACTCTCTCTTTCTCTGATGTCTCTTTAATTGTAATCCAGTCAAGAACAGTTCCAGACAACCTAAATTTTCCATAAGAAACTTCCTTATAATAGTCTGTAACACTTTGGCTTCCTCGGCTTCCTCCAAAGAACACAGTGGAATAGTGTTCTTTACTCTGTTGGTGAGGCTTACTTGGTGAGTCAATTAAAATAACTAAAACCTGTTGAGCACCACTTAACATATTACCAGGCACATTTCTTATCTCTGTAGATAGAGCCTGCACAGAAGAAATTATTGGGTTTGACACTTCTAATAACCCTAAAACAGATAACACTCCTAAGAATCTAAAGATTACTCTCATGCTCTTCCCCTCCCTTTTACTAACTATAGAGATACCCAAAGGATATTTCTCTTGGGTTTCCCTTTATTTGGTAGGAAGAGAAAGATTTCTTCCTCCATAAGCAAGTATAAGCCTCTTTCTCATCACCTCCTTAAGCCTATGCTTGCAGTATAACTTAACTTACAATTCACAACTCCCTTTTGTTACCAGGAAAAATTTCTGGTTCCATCTGGTTGATAACACCAGTCAAAATGTATTACAGGATAACTTTTTTGAGGGTAAATTTCTTTAAAATACAGATGGGCAACATATATCAACCCATAATAGCCTTGATGGGTTTTAATAGCGTATGTATTCCCCTCAACGATCGGCAACTCTTTACTATAACCTTCTGAGGGAACTAAAGTGACTTCCGTTAAGCTAACATTTCCCAAATCAATAATTCCTTCATCACTACCATAATCAAAAACTACAATGATTGCCTGATTAGACTCTTCCCATACGCAAAAATCCTCCTTTTTATAAACTATTTCACCTTTACTCAAATCAAAATTCCTTATCATCATATCAGCTTCATAGAGAATATTACTTCCTGAAGGTAGCAATGTCTTTATTAGAATAATGTTATGATTTGTAGAATTTTTGTTGCTAATTACTTCAATTTCTTTTAACGAAGTGTCTCTTAAATATCCCTTCTCGGCCGTTACTTCTAAGTCATATATTCCCACTGGCAAGTCTATCTTGTAGCTTCCATCATTCGGATCAATAGTTGTAGAAGCCTCCAACTTTCCATCTTTCCAAGCGCTCACTTTGGCTTTAGTTGAGGCTGGAGTGATAGTTCCACTAATTGAGCCCTTAAGTACTTCAGGTTCCGGCACTAACTGAACATCATGACCTGAAGAATCTTGTCCGGCTATCACTACAATGTCTTCTATAAGATAATCATAATAACCATCTGCTTCTATTACTAGATCATAAGTTCCCTCTTTTACTTCTCCTATAACATAACTGCCATCTTCCGGATTTATTCTATATTCAGAGTCTGGATTTGCAGAGAAAGAACTCCCAAATTCGCCTTTTAAAGTAAACCATATATCTTTACCTGGGAATAAAGGAGTAATTTTACCACTAATAGACCCTGTGGGTATTAAAGTGAGAGTAACATTATGATCTGGAGATTCTTCTCCAGCCACAACCTCAATATTGACCATCGAGGTATCTGAATAATAACCATAGGCGCTGGTCACTTCTAAATCATAGAGACCTTCCTTTAGATTCCAGATATGATAACTGCCGTCATCGTTTGTAAGCTCAACGGTTATTTCTTCTCCCTTCTGAAGAACATGCACCCTGGCCATAGCCAATGGAGGAGTGATTACCCCGCTGATTGACCCTACGGTAGATAGAGGTTTCAGGGTAATGTCCTGCCCTCCTGTATCTTTGCCTGCTGTTACTTCCACAGCCCATATAAGTCCGGGAGAGAACCCATCAGCTTCCGCTACTAAAATGTAAGTCCCCTTCATTAAGTCTTCTATCTTGTAATTTCCATCTTCATCTGCCCAATCACTGCCATCTCTTAAGCTGCCACGGCTGGCAGTAATAAATACCTTTGCGGAAGCCGGGGTAATCCTTCCGCTAATGGAGCCTAAGGGTTTCTCTTCTTTCAAGGTGACATTATGATCAGGAGAATCCTCAAAGGCAATTACAGTTATCCCTCGCAGAGAGGAATTTTCATAATACCGGTGGGTACTAACAACTAAATCATAAACCCCTCCTTCTAAACCTTCTATCCGGTAGCTCCCATCCTCAGAATCTATTCGGTCAGATTTTATCTCTTTCCCTTTTTGAACAGCAGTAACAATAGCTTCTGAAGAGATCGGAGTAATTGTTCCACTGATTGAGCCTGTGCCTGCTGGTATCCGCTCTACGTAATTTTGGCTGGTCAGATTTCCTTTTGAATCCTTTGATCTTAACTCAAAATTGTAAAAGCCACCTTTTGCGGGCCTGGCCACCACCACTTTATGATTGATAACTAGTCTTTCATCTTCTTCGCTCCAAAGCCCATCTTCACCCGTGGGGCCATATCTGACCTGACTGGTGGCTGGTTCATCTGTCACCCATTCTATTTCTATATTTCTTTCCCCTGTTGAGATGGAAACCTCTGAAATAACCGATGGGGTAGTATCAGAAGATTGAGATAAAGCAACCACCTCTTCTTTACTGGTGGCCAGATTATTGTCCGCATCTCTAGATCTTGCCTTAAGGTAATAAGTAACTCCTTTCTCCAGGCTATCGATAGTGACCTCATGCTTGGTCACCAGATCCTTGTCTTCTTCGGTGAGGAAACCGGTTTTGGCAGAGGTGCCATATTGAACCTGGCTGGTGGCCAGCTCATCAGTCAGCCACTTTACCTTTACTGTATCCTCTTCCTGCGAGACCCCTATCTCTGAGATGACTGGCGGGGTAGCGTCACTCGCTTCCGGGTTCTTGTCTCCATCACCGCAGCCGGGGCTGAGACAGAGCCCTAAAACCAGGCTAAAAACAAACCACCATGAGTTCTTCATAAAACGAACCCTCCTCTAATAAAGATTCAGACCACGAGAGGAGAAGTAGATAGTGGTTAATTCACCTACTTCTTTGCCCATCCGTGGCCTGTTTAAGATACTCCTTATTATACTTTTCGGGTTCGTTCTTTAAAAACTTAAGCAGAATTTCCGTTACTTTTGGTCAAAAAAAAAAAAAATTGCTTGACAGAAGTTAAACCTCCTGATATAATTAAAGCCTGATTTATCAGGGAGACACAGAGTCTCGATAAACAGGTGTCTTTTTTAGATCCTCTGTGCCTCCGGGTTTTAGGAAGGGAATTTTATTTTCCCTTCTGTGTATTTAGCTACAGCAAGAATTGTGCCAACTGGAAAAGAAGGGCCCTGTCTTGAGTGTTGGCAAGAAGTTAAGTTTGATGACTTAAAAGAGAGCTTGAAGGTAGGATTCTTCCTTGAATTGCGTCAAAATGAAGCAATGCTTACGTAAGTTTACCGATGGAACTCTCTTACAAACTGCTCATATATGAGCACCCATGCTCATATATGAGCAGTTTTCAAAGGACATTAGATAATTATCATCTAAGTTATTCTATCTTGCCAGAAAAAAAATTTGGAAAGAGGAGGGAATAAATGAATATGCCAGAAATTATAGCGGTCGATAAAGCAATGAAGGAGGTGCTGACCTTAGTAGCGAAGATCGCGAAGAGTGACATGACTGTTCTTATCACGGGTGAAAGCGGGACCGGCAAAGAGATTGTTGCCCGGATGATACACGAGCAAAGTAAACGTCGGACAGGGCCTTTTGTGCCTGTCCGTAAGGGGAATCTGCCGGAAACCCTGGCGGAAAGTCAACTCTTTGGCCATGCTGACGGGGCCTTTACGGATTGTAAAGGAGAGAGAAAAGGCTTTTTTGAAGAAGCCGAGGGAGGAACTATTTTTCTTGATGAGATAGGTGACCTAAGCAGAAGCATCCAGACCAAACTTTTAGCCGTGCTTCAAGAGAATGAAATCACCCGGATAGGGGAGACAAAACCAAGAAAGATAGATGGGCGGGTAGTCGCCGCCACTAACCGGAACCTGAAGGAAGAGATGCAAAAGGGCCGCTTCAG
>JBFMHI010000200.1 GCA_040753085.1 bacterium
GTTTATTTCACCCTCCCCTAACCCCTCCCATCAAGGGAGGGGAAGCTTTTATGCCAACGCTGTCGTCGGTACAAAAGGAGATGAAACTTAACCCATAGCACTATAATCTGTAATGAGCTTACTTTTTTAACTTGATTTTGAGTAGATACAATAGCCATTAGGATTCAGGTGTCAGCCGTCAGGCAAAGTTATTGGCTATTGCCTATCTTCCCAACATAACACACGCATTATACACTACCTTAATCTTGTTCTCCTGACAGAATTTGATGGCCTCTTGGCTTTCGGCCCCCGGCTGCATCCAGACGCGGCTAATCCCTCGCTGGGCGCATTGTTCCACTATTTGTTTCGTTACTTGAGGAGGGGTGACTATATCTACTACATCGACTACGATAGGTATATCCAGAACAGTAGGATAACATTTTATCCCCTCGACTTCTTTTAATTGCGGATGAACCGGATAGACCTTCATCCCTTTCAGGGTGAGGTCTTTTAAAATTCGGTAAGCATATTTGGATTCGTTCTTGAAAGAACCCACCACCGCAAAATTCTTTTGAGACAAAAGCTCTTTAATCAGATCCTGCAATCTCCCCTTCCTTTCGCTATTAAAGCGGCCCTTTTAAGAGATGAATATCATCAATCCAGGCCGTGCCCTTACCATTGACCACCAAATTGAGTTTCACATTGTCGGGGTTTTCTCCCTTCTTCAAGAAGAAGGGGGTCTCTTCTGTGGTCCAATCGGTGGTGCCGGTCAGAGGCGTCTGAAGACCGCGAGAGAAGAACTCTCCCTGGCCGGAAAAGTGGCACCACATCTCCAGGTAGACCTGGCCTTCTACACCTTCGGTGCGGACTTTAGCCTGGTAAATCAGACAAGCATTCTCGACTTCTACGTCACCTGTCTCAAATAACCGGACTACGGTAGGCTCTGTGGCGATGATTTGCAAAGAGCCGTTACCATCGCTTGAAATCCCCTTATCGATCTGAACGCCCGACTGGGTAATAATTCCCTCCAGGCTGTCAATGGGAAAGTGTTTCAGCTCGGTAACATCCTTTGACGGCTGCTGACTACAACCGACTACTAAAAGAACCATCGCTGTCCACTTCAATAAAGCTAAGGGTTTCTTGCTCATATTTTCAACCTCCTTTCTTAAATCAGCCGATTTCGGCTAACTCAATTCGTAACCGTTCAGCCACAGATGCACACAGATGAAACACGGAAAATCCGTGAGCCGTGTCCGTGATTCGGGTCTGTCCTTAGGCTGTAGGGACAACCCTTGTGGTTGTCCGTCTACGGAACGGACATGGACAAGCACGGACAGGGACAAGCCCTGTCCCTACACTTCCGCCTTCTGTCCTGTGTTATTTATCCGTGCTAATCCGTGCAGCTATACCTGAACGGTTACCTCAATTCGATAGTCTTCGATCACCGGATTGGCTAAAAGCCGGTCGCACATCTCCTTGACTTCTTCCTCTGCCTTAGCCTGGCCAGAGGAGTTAAGCTTGAGTTCAAGATATTTACCAAACCGGACCTCGGCTACGCCAGCATAGCCCATTGAGTCCAGGGCATGCTTTACGGTTACCCCCTGGGGATCAAGCAGACCTTGCTTTAAGGTAATATAGATTTTTGCCAGATACATTTAATCTCCCTTTCCTCATAGCCAATAGCCAATAGGGCATTCTTCCCTATTGCCTATTGGCTATTGGCTTCTGTAATCTTCGTGTCTTTGTGGCTGAGTAATTACAGATATTTTTTAAATCCGCAATCCGCAATTCGCGATTCGCAATCCGTAAGCTACCCTCCGCCATCTAAAATATTTGCCCGGTTATTCTCTCGTATAGTTCGATATAGATTCGGCTGACATCTTTTATTACCTCCGCCGGCAGCGGTGGGATATCCGGCTCCGGTTCTCCCCGGTCGCGGGCCTCATAAAGGGCGTCTTTATAACCTATTCTCCGGTAGTATTGTCTGACGAACTCCTTGCTGAGTTCCACACATTGGCCCTCTTTATATTTATCCATATCCCAGAATCGATCTTCATCAGCCGTGCCAAAGACATCAACCAACATTAGCCGCCGCTGGTGGTCAAATCCAAACTCCTTTTTGCCATCGGCCCGGATGAGGCCCCCCTTTTCTACTCCCCGGTTGATCTTCTCATCGAGTTTAAGAATGGTCTCTTTTATCTTTTTTAGCTCATCAGGGGTCAAGCCGGAGATCTCCAGGGCCTTCTCTTCTGAAAGCAAGGTGTCAACCTGCTCAAGTTTGGTGCTCATTTCCAGATACGATTGAGGCAACTTTTCACCATATCGGGGGGCATGTCCGGTCTGGAAACCAAGATCATCTTCACTAAGGGTTCCCTTTTTAAAGCGGTCAAATAGACTTCCGGCCAAATAATACCTGGAGATAAATTCCAGGGGGATGAGGTAATTGGTGGTCCTGGAGTTGAGTTTATCATAATCGGGAATAATATCTACCTGCTTAACCCGGATCGAGGTTGGAGAGGTTTGATCAATAAAGTGGGTAGCTATCCCGGACTTCTCAGCGATTTCGAACCAATGAACGGCCGTTCGACATAAGGTCTCAGCCTTATGAGGAATAAGGCTGGGAATGGGTTTGTCAAACACGGATATCCGGTCGCTGAAAGAAAATTCTATCTGCCCCTCACCGAGCTCATAGATATCCTTTACTGATCCTTGATGAATTAACTTTTTCAATTTTGGGTCACCTCCTCATCGGCCATTAGCCAATAGGGTCATTCTCCCTATTGGCTATCGGCTTTTCTTCTCCGCCTCACCAGTCATAGGCACAAAGCGAACCGGGATGACGCTCTTTTGAGTAATCCCCGCCTCGGTCTTTCTGATCAAAAGGAGTTCTTGAAACACCTCGCCCACCGGGATGACCATCCGGCCGCCGATTTTCAACTGATCAATCAGCGGTTGGGGGATATGGTCCGGGGCAGCCGTAACAATAATGGCCTCAAAGGGGGCGACTTCCGACCAGCCTTGATAACCATCTCCACATCGGACCGCTATGTTTTTATAGCCTAACTTGCCCAGCCGCTCTTTAGCCGAGGCAGCTAGTGGTTCCAATATCTCGATGGTGTAGACCTGATCAGAGATCTCGGCCAGGATAGCGGCCTGATAGCCTGAACCTGTCCCAATCTCCAGGACCTTTTCGCCTTTCTTAAGGTTTAGAAGCGCCGTCATTAAGGCCACGATGTAAGGCTGGGAAATAGTTTGCCCCTCGCCAATGGGTAAGGGGCTGTCTTGATAGGCAAGCCTTCTTAAATATTCGGGGACAAATTCGTGTCGCGGAACTTTCCGCATGGCGGCCAGGACTGCCGGGTCAGATACACCCCTGGCTTCAATCTGGTCCCGGACCATATCTTCCCTGAGATTAGTATAAGTTTCTTCCATTTCTACCCCCTTATCTTTTCCGGGTGGAAGACATGCTAAGCTGGATAGTAAAAACAATGATAGGAAAAGTAAACTGAGTCGGTTCATCATAGAATCTCTAAGACAACACGGCCTAGGTTCCTGGCTGGTCTTAAACCCTTGAATCCTCGAACCCAACTAAAACCGCGCCGGAACTTTCGCCAAGCTGGACTATTTCGACCTGTGAAATAGGTTTAAATAAGGAACAAGAAACTTTCCATAGATATAGATAGCTCTACTACTAAAAACAGGCCGCTCCTACGGAGCTGCAAATATATTGCTTTTGCGAAATTACTACAAACAGATTGCTCCTACGGAGCTTTATTCAGGTTAGCTCCAGAGGAGCGACATGTTTGTAGAATATATCTCTCATAACAAATTAGCTCCAGAGGAGCGACCTGTTTATTCTCTTTCTCACCTTCTCACCCTCTATTGGGGGATATTTGTATAAACCTATTTCACAGGTCGGACTATTTTGGAGAACTGATGATAGGTGATCTGGTGGGGCTGGATTTAATCGGAGTGAGTTGACTACCAAACACCTATTACCATAATATTGCCCGCCAATTTCACCCTCACCCTATCCCTCTCCCCTCAAGGGAGAGGGAATTTTGCCCCAACTAACTGCTTATTAACTTAGTCTTGAGTAGTTACCAATTACCAGATCATTTATTAACGTGAATATGAAAACTTAACCTGTAATCATTAGATAATTCTCTTCAATTCTTTGAAAGATACAAAAAGCTAAACAAGCATAAATACAACGAGACAAATATCCCAAGGGGGATCTGGCA
>JBFMHI010000201.1 GCA_040753085.1 bacterium
AATTTTTATCCGTGTCAATCCGTCTCATCCGTGTAATCCGTGTGCTATTATTGGTAATCTTTGTGCCTTAAGAGCTGAATAGTTACAAAAATTCCCCCTCAACTTTCATTACCCCCTGAACGGTTACAAAAGATGATTGATCTAAACAAGGTAAAACGGTATCCTCTCAAGGAGAGGAAAAGCCAGGTCAGGGTGGCTGATTTTGGTCGGCCTTTTTCTCCGGGAGATGGATTAAGCGCCTTTTTAGACTCTCTTCCCAACATCCTGGCGGCGAAAAATCTGAGACAGGTAGTGGAAGCCATCCATCAAGCCAGGCAGATGGGCAAGCCGGTTATTTTTAGTCTGGGCGGCCATGTGATAAAATGCGGCCTCGGTCCCATCATTTCTGACCTGATCGAACGGGGGATCGTTACCGGTATTGTCCTCAACGGCTCGGGGATTATTCACGACTTCGAGATCGCCCTGGTTGGCGAAACTTCTGAAGATGTGGCTGCCTCTCTTCCTCTGGGAGAATTTGGCATGGCTGAAGAGACCGGCCGACTCATTAATGAGGCCATCGCTAAAGGAGTGTCTAAGGGCTGGGGAGCGGGGAAGAGTGTCTGTGAATTGATCGCCTCACTCAATCCGCCTTATGCCTCTTACAGCCTCTTAAACAGCGCCCATAAACATGGCCGGCCGGTGACGGTTCATCTGACTATTGGCGCCGACATTATTCACCAGCATCCGGAGGCCAATGGCGCTGCCTTGGGAGAAGCCAGCTTTATTGATTTTAAACTCCTGGCCTCTCAGATAACCGGTCTGGATAAAGGAGGCGTCTTTGCCAACTTTGGCTCGGCCGTGGTCATTCCTGAAGTCTTCTTAAAGGCCCTTAACCTGGCCAGAAACCTGGGCTATGAGGTGGCCAATTTTACTACCGTCAATTTTGATATGATTCATCACTATCGACCGTCAGAAAATATTATCAAACGGCCGACTACAGATGGAGGCAAGGGTTATTACCTCGTTGGGCACCACGAACTGATGATCCCGCTTCTGGCCGGCGCGGTCGTGGAACATTGGAGGCAACATAATGGAACAGACAAAAGTTCTCTCAGGCGGCTACAGCGGAAGACAGAAAGAAGTTCGGGATTTAAAGATCACGCCTGAGTTAGAGGTGGTAGAGAATGAATATAGTGACCAGGACTATATGGTGGAGATGAAAACAGAGGAATTTGTTAGCCTATGCCCTAAGACAGGACTCCCGGATTTTGCTACGATCATCATCCAGTATAAGCCTGATCAATATCTGGTCGAACAGAAATCCTTGAAGTTTTATCTGGCCAGGTATAAAGATGTGGGGATATTTCAGGAACATGCGACTAATAAAATATTGGAAGACTTTATCCGGACCACAAAACCAAAGTGGGCCAAAATAACCACAGTCTGGAAGGTCCGAGGTGGGATAGGGACAATAGTAGAACGAGAATATAGTAGAGCGGGGAGCAAAGAGTAAAGCCTTGCTCTCCGCTTCCTGCTCTATGCTCCCCGTATTTTTTGAGCCATTAAAATGATGCCTATCCCCCCCAGAAAGATATTCGGCAGCCAAACCGAGACAGCCGGGTGGATGATGCCTCTCTTGCCCAGCGCCCCGCCGCCGATCAAGAGGAGATAATAGATAAAAATAAGTAAGAGACTGAGGCCAAACCCGATGGCCCGACCTCCCCTTCTGGTCATTAGAGCCAATGGGACTCCAATAAGACTGAAGGCCAGACAGGCAAAGGGGATTGATTTTTTTTGATGCAACTCTACCTGAAGCAAATCAGTATTGAATTTCTTTTCTTGATATTCTTTGATTCGCTGCTGGATCTCTCCGGCCGTCATATCTCGAATCCCTTTAGGGATGTCAGTCGTGTCCAATTTTTTGCTGAGGTCAGCCAGATTGATAGTTTGGCTGTCAAATTTCAAGATATGGTACTTGGTTGGGTCTTGTGGATCAGATTGATGGATGGTGCCGTTTTTTAATCTAAGAATAATGCTTTTATCTTTCCCTGTTTCCCACTGACCGGACCGGGCAATGATGGTTCGATCCGGGTCTCCTTGTTCGTAGATATATATCCCCGAGAAGGTGTGTTTTTTCTGGTTAACTGTATCCACATAGATTTCTCGTTTATCTACGTGCAAGAAGACCCCTTCTTCCAGGCCAATAAAGGGATCACGTTGGGCAATGGAGCGGTAAAGCTTTCGATAGGCATAATTTGATCGGGGAAGGATGGTATCATTAAAGATCATCGTGGCCAGAGAAAGAAAGAGGCCGAAACAAAGGCTTATCCTTATTAGCGGGGTCAAACTCAGGCCGCTGGCGGTAATGGCAGTGATCTCGTTATCTTCAGAGAGACGCCCCCAGGCCATTAGAACACCCATCAAGGTTCCCATCGGGACGGTTACGCCCAGGGTGGCTGGAAGATAATAAAAAAAAAGCAAGCCGATGGAGCTGGCTTCCACTCGTTTGGCAATAAAGAGATCGCTTAAGACAAAGACCTTGTCCAGGAGCAGGATAAAGCTGAAGATAGCTACACCTAAAAGAAAAGGTCGAATGTGTTCAGCTAAAACATACCGGGTAAGGATCTTCATAATACCTCAGGGTGAACAAGCTACCCCTTATTCTTAGCACCACAGATGGGCGAAAGTTCCTGGACGGTTTCACCTTTCCAACCTTTTTCTTTGTATTTCTTCTTTAAGCGCCGCCTCTTCTTTTTTTCTCACCTCTTCAGCCACATCATAGGTAGATTCGTCTCCGGTAAAGAGATCCGACATAGCCAGCTTAAACTTTTCAGGCTGACTGGCCGCCGCCAGCGCCACCTCGTAGGTTATTTTCTTCTCCTCCCGGCATAATCTGACCAGCTCCTGATGGAAGCTCTGCATCCCATGGACACCGCCCTTTTCGATGGCATCAGCTATTTCAGGGATCCTATTATCTTCTAAGAGCTTCCTGACGAGGGCGCTGGCAATCATTACCTCTACAGCCGGGATACGTCCTTCGGCATCAATCCGAGGTAATAGCCGGATAGAAACAATCCCCTGCAGGGTCAGGGAAAGCTGCATCTGAATCTGGTTATGGAGATAAGGCGGGGCGAGATTTATCATTCGTTTGACGGTCTGAGGGGCATCAATAGTATGAAGGGTAGTTAAAACTAAATGGCCTGTCTCAGCCGCTGAGAGGGCAGCCGTCAAAGTCTCGGCATCCCTCATCTCCCCGATAAGGATAACATCAGGGTCTTGACGAACCACATGCCTTAAGGCGTCAGCAAAGGTATTGGTATCTATACCTATTTCACGTTGGTTGATAATACTTTCTTTATCCCGATGAAGATATTCAATCGGGTCTTCCACGGTCATTATATGACATTTGCGGGTAGCATTGATATGGTCAACCATAGCGGCCAGCGTAGTCGATTTGCCGCAGCCAGTGGGGCCAACCACCATAACCAGCCCCCTTTGGTGCTCGGCAAGTTTTTTAAGCACCGGAGGAAGATGTAGTTCGGCAAAACCCGGAACTTGAAAGGGAATCATCCGCAAGACAAGTCCAATTGATCCCCGCTGCATAAAGATATTGGCCCTGAATCGCCCCAGACCTGAAACACTATAAGCCATATCGAGTTCATGGTGCTCTTCAAACCGATGCCGTTGAATCTCATTCATCATAGAAAAGGCCAATTCCGAAGTCTGAGATGAAGTCAATCTTCCTGACCGCCAGTCCTTCATTAAGGTTAACTCACCGTCTATTCTAAGAATAGGGACACTCCCCGTCTTCAAATGAATATCCGAAGCCCCTGCTTCAACCATTTTTTCTAACAGATCAGTAATGTACATAATTAGTCCCTTCCTTTAATGTTTTCTATCTCTTTGGTGGCTTTATGCCTTGGCGGCTGACATTTTTAGAATATCACAATTTATGTTCTTTGTCAAGGTCTTAGGCATAAAAAAAGCGGGACGGTTCACTTTAGTGTGAGAGCTTGCGTCTAAAAGATGAAGTGATTTGTAGCAAAATTGCAGTTAAATTTAACCAAGAGCAGATAGCGACAGGAAATTTTCGGGTGTTATTTGGTTAGGGGGACATGGGGGACGGTGGTGTAGAAAGCAAAAAAACATTTGACACATCAAATACCAGAATGTATAATTGAACTATGCCAAGGAAACCTAAGATTAGATGCTCCCGGAGTTTTACATCATGTGAT
>JBFMHI010000202.1 GCA_040753085.1 bacterium
CTCTCTACAAGAATTTGTTCTTGTGATTTTTGTGAGAATCAATGAACATTCTTCTTTAGCATAACTTCTTTAATTTCAAGAAAATAAAATATATTTTGTGTTTATCCGTGTTCAATCTGTGTTAATCCGTGGCTTTATATCTTGAATTTTCTGCAAAAGTTTGGTTATAAGTTTACTATACTTTTGCATTTTTTTTGGAACTACTTGAAATACAAATACTTTACAATAACCTCTTATTATTCCCGTCCGATACACCCCTTCGGCGCTTTTTCCTTTCCATCTTCAGTAACCACAACCCTGGCTATGAGAGACCAAGTTTCTCGAAGAAACCTGGTTTCTGTTGATGGTAAACAAAGCCACTTCCGGAGATCTTAGAGTAAGCTCTAAGGCCATACTACCTATAGGGTGGGGGAATTTCCCCCACCCAAGATATTGAGAGGGGTTCTCTATCCCCAATTACTGTCTACTCTTAGCAGATGGCTTAAAACAGGGCTGGTTCAGGGGGGTGGGGGAAATCTCCCCACCCTTGGGGTTATTCTTTCCCAATCACTATCGGGGTTTATGATTTGCCACAATATGTAGTAGGGAAGAATTTCCCCACCCAAGATATTGTTACTGCTTATTTCTTCCCAGTTGTTGCCTGGCTTTATGGCTGGGGTGAGAGATAGCCTTCCCGGATAGAACCTTATCTCCCCTGATCCCCCTGTGACAAAAAATAATCATCCTAACCCTTTGATTCTCTGCGGCTTCAGCACCTGTGTGCTGAATTTTTCTTCGGTTGGCACGATTCTTGCTTAGTTCTAATAAATAAGGATACAGGTAACCACTCAGCCCCCCGGACACTAAGTCAGGCAGAAGAATTGACCCAATTCGAATAAATCATTTAAAGTCAACTCTGGATGGAAGGGTAATATTAATTTCAACATCAAAAACATGGGTAACATTCAGATGAAGGGGGTATCTGTTAGTGTCAAATATCCACTTTCAGATTTTATTAGCAGTGTTACTCCTCCAACTCAAACAGTAGACATTGCTGCTTCAAGCACAGGCAAATTACCTTTAATGGTAGCTGTAAAAGACATAGGTTCCGGGAAAGAGACAAATGGAGAGATTAAATTGGAAGTAAAGATAACAAATCAATGTCCGTTAACTTCAAGCAGCGCTTCTATTTCGACCGCCTACGATTCAAGGCCACCGGTTATTACCAGAGGGCCTCTAATCTTGGAAATGACCAACAACTCGGCAACCATTAGCTGGACAACTAACGAGGAAAGTACCAGTAAAGTTGAGTATGGGCTTAAAGATTATAATGCTTCCAAGAAAGAGGTAAGTGATTCAAGCAAGGTGCAGGAACACAAAATGATACTTCCAGGGCTGGTATACGGAAAAACTTACCAGGCGCGTGTAATATCAGAGGATGAAGCAAGAAATCTGGTTACAAGTGAGATTTTTCTTTTCACCGTCATTACACCGAAAGGCGGCTGGCCTCTGGCTCTGGATAATGACGAAATACACGCTTCGCCAGTGATAGGTGATATAGATAAGGATGGGAAGGAAGACATAATAATTGCCTCCTACTATGGTAAGATCTATGCCCTAAGCCACGATGGGAAAATAAAGTGGTCTTTTACAGCAGGGCCAAGGAATTATACCTGGATAGAATCCTCACCAGCCCTGGGAGATATAGATAAAGATGGATACCTGGAGGTAGTCATCGGAGTCTGTGATAACACTAACACCTATAAAGGCAAGATATATGCTCTAAATCATGACGGAACTCAAAAGTGGTCAGTTTCCACTGACGGCCATATATCTTCTTCTCCAGCCATAGGAGATATAGATAATGATGGATATGGGGAGGTAATTATTGGCTCAGAGGATAAAAAGGTGTATGCCTTAAATCATGAGGGAAAATCAGTGAATGGTTGGCCAAAGGTAACAGGTAGCGTGGGAATTTCTTCTCCTGCTTTGGCAGATATAAATGGAGAAAATGGTCTTGAAATTGTCATATCGGGGGGTAGGGATGGCAAATTATATGTCTGGAATCACCGGGGAGAGGCCTTAAAGGGTTGGCCATTTAATACAAATGAAGGGCTTTTTACCTCGCCGGTTTTAGGTGATATTAATGGTGACGGTAAAATAGAAATAGCCGTGGCTTCAACCAACGGTAATGTATATGTATGGGATACTCAAGGCAGTTTATTGAAGAGTTGGTTAATGTTTTCTAAGACATATTCCGACGGTGATATATATTCTGATTTGGCCCTGGGCAATATTGACCAAGACGGTGATCTGGAAATAATCGCCGCTGCAGTAGAATACTCATACTCAGAGAAGAAACTCGTAAATGGTGGAATATACGTCTGGGATCATCAGGGAAAGTTACTGTTTAGCCAACCGACAAATGGTATACCATTATCTCCAGCCATAGGGGACATAAATGGAGATGGTAAGATCGACATAGTGGCTGGCTCGGAAGGTTCTCTGTGGAGTGGCTCTAACGCGGATATTTCTGCCTGGGACCAAAATGGAAATCTTACTCTTAGCTGGTCAGTTCAGGGAATGGAAGGAAATGATGTAGTCTTAAGTGATTTAGATGGGGATGGAAAAATAGATATAGTCACTGGAGGGACAGGGCGGAGCGATAATGAAATCAAGAACAGAGGTCTTCTCTGCGTTTGGTCGCTACCTGATAGCCAATATTATGATGTCAAAAATATTCATTGGCCAATGTACCGTCATGATGCGCGGCATATAGGGTTGTATCCTTCTTCACCGGACTCTACCCCACCGAGTAAGCCGGTAGTAACCGATGACGGGGATGTGACCTTGGATAAGACCAAACTGCACGCTAAATGGTCTGCTTCTGACCCGGAATCGGGCATTGCCGAATATCAGTATGCCATCGGGACGACCTCTGGAGGGACAGATGTGGTGGGCTGGACTTCGGTCGGTACCACCACTGAGATAACTAAGACTGGTCTGAATCTCACCTGGGGACAGACCTACTATTTTGCGGTCAAGGCCAAGAACGGAGCCGGGTTGTGGAGCGAAGTGGGGATAAGTAATGGGATTAAGGTGAATGACTCCACTCCACCAACCAAGCCGGTAGTAACCGATGACGGGGATGTGACCTCGGATAAGACCAAACTGCACGCTAAGTGGTCTTCCTCTGACCCTGAGTCAGGTATTGTCGAATATCAGTATGCCATCGGGACGACCTCTGGAGGGACAAATGTGGTGGGCTGGACTTCGGTCGGCCTCGCCACCGAGGTAACTAAGAGCGGATTGAATCTCATCTGGGGACAGACCTACTATTTTGCGGTCAAGGCCAAGAACGGGGCCGGGTTGTGGAGCGAAGTCGGGGTAAGCAATGGGATTAAGGTGAACGACCCCACTCCACCGAGCAAGCCGGTAGTAACCGATGACGGGGATGTGACCTCGGATAAGACCAAACTGCACGCTAAATGGTCTGCCTCTGACCGCGAATCGGGCATTACCGAATATCAGTATGCCATCGGGACGACCTCTGGAAGGACAAATGTGGTAGGTTGGACTTCGGTCGGCCTCTTTACCGAAGTAACTAAGAGCGGATTGAATCTCATCTGGGGACAGGCCTACTATTTTGCGATCAGGGCCAAGAACGGAGCCGGGTTGTGGAGCGGAGTCGGGGTAAGTAATGGGATAACGGTAAAGGACGCTGCCCCGCCGGTGGTCAACATCACCTCACCGGCCAATGGTGCTACGGTGAAAGGGACAGTTACTGTTACGGCCAATGCCTCGGATAACGTGAGAGTGACCAAGGTAGAGTTCTATATTGACAATTCCCTGAAGGCCAATGATACCTCGAATCCTTATTCCTACGCTTGGAATACCCCACCTCTTTGGCTAAGGGGAATCACACCATTAAGGTCATCGCCTACGATCAGGCCGGAAACAAGGCCGAGAAGACCTGTCAGGTAAAGGTGGATAAGGGATCAAAGATAGCAGCAGTGGCCAGCAAAACTGAGACGGCCGATGACAAGAAATCGCCAGAAAAGACCGGCCTGGCTCAGAACTACCCTAACCCGATGAACCCGGAGACCTGGATTCCCTTCAGCCTGGCTGAGAAGGATCATGTCACCATTCGAATCTATAATCTGAGTGGTCAACTAATCCGCACCCTTGATCTGG
>JBFMHI010000203.1 GCA_040753085.1 bacterium
CCTTCCAACTGTTTTGATCTCAATTGTCTCCATAGTAACATCTCTGCACTGGTAGCTCTTTTTCTAAGGTTTTTAGCAAGAGTAATAATATTGCCCACCCATTTCACCCTCACCCTATCCCTCTCCCCTCAAGGGAGAGGGAATTTTGCTTTGTCTCCCAACTAACTGCTTAACTTAGTTTTGAGTAGTTACGATTAGACATACCTGTCCCTGATTTAATCAGGGATCACAAATCTAAAATCCCTGATTGATTACTCCTCTAATTTTATCAGAGAGGCCTCAAATACTTCCCCTGATCCGCTACACCAACTCTTCTATTGTCTTACAGACATAATATATATCATTTTTAGAGTTAAGGGTAGAACTCGGCAAACAAAGGCCTTTATCGTAAATATGGTAAGAATTCTGATAAGCAGCTTGCTTATATTGCTTATAAGGAGGAAACTCCACCAGAGGCATAAAGATTCTCCTAGTAGGGATTCCTTTCTCTTTTAACTTTCCTTGTAAAGCAGAGATATCTACCCCTTCCAAGGTAACACACGACAGCCACCAGGAGCTCTCCGCCTCCTCATATTCTTCCTGGAAGCGAATCGCCTCAACACCTTTTAACTCTTCTTTATATATATCATTAAACTCTCTTTTCGTCAACAGAAAACTATCTAATTTATCCATCTGAGCCAGTCCTAAGGCGGCTTCTATATTGGTCATTCTATAATTGAACCCTATCTCTGGATGATAGTATCCTCCAGCCTCATCTCTGGCCTGATTGACTAAGAATTTTATATGTTCTAATCTTTCTACATTATTCCCCACTACCATGCCACCGCCACCGGTGGTAATAGTCTTATTTCCATTAAAACTGAAGCATCCTAAATCTCCAAAGGTGCCGGTTTGTTTGTTTCCATAAACCGCCCCTAAACTTTCAGTGGCATCTTCTATTACATAAAGATTATTTTCTGTGGCTATTTCCATTATAGCCTTCATCTTACAGGGGTTTCCATAAAGATGAACCGGGATAATAGCCCTGGTCTTTTGGGTAATATACCTCCTAATTTCTTCGGGATCAATATTCCATGTTTCCGGTTCCACATCTACAATTACAGGCCTGGCACCTACATATAAAACAGGATTTACCGTGGCAATAAAAGTGAGGGCGGGAACTATTACCTCATCTCCCTTTCCGATACCCAGTTCATATAAGGCAATATGAATGGCTGCCGTGCCACTTTGAGTAGAAACAGCTTTTTTGGCGCCTACATATTGAGCGAATTTCTCTTCAAATCTTGGAACAAAAGGGCCAAACGTCGAGACATAGCCTGTATCAACTGCCTGGAGAAGATATTCTTTCTCCTTTTCTCCCAAACTTGGGGCATCTAAAAAGATTTCAAACATTGTAAAGTTCAGGTTTATAAAAATGGAGATTTTCTTTCAACCAATCTATGGTTTCTTTCAAACCCTGCTTAAGAGAATAGCCTGGAGCCCATCCCAGAAGTTCTTTAGCTTTTCTATCTTCCGCCCAGAGCCTTTCTACCTCGCTTTTATCCGGCCGCTTTCTTTTTTCTTCCGACCACAGTTCTACTTCCACTCCCATTAGCTCAGCAATAGACTCAGCCAGGTTTTCAATAGAAACCTCAAAATTGGAACCAATATTGACCACTTGCCCGATGGCCTTATCTGATCCTGGCTGACCAGCCCGAATAAATCCCTGAACCGTATCCTTGACATAAGTCAAATCCCGGGTGGGATGAAGCGCCCCCAACTTAACTTTTCTCTGACCGGATAAAATCTGAGTTATAATCGTAGGAATAACTGCCCTGGCTGATTGGCGCGGCCCATAGGTATTGAAAGGTCTCAAAATTACTACCGGCAAATTAAAACTTCGGTAAAAAGACAACGCTAAATAATCTGCTCCGGCCTTGGTCGCGGCATAAGGAGATTGAGGATTAATCGGATGTTTTTCATCAATGGGAACATATTGGGCTGTCCCATAAACCTCACTGGTTGAAGTATGGACAATCTTTTCCACTCCGGCTGAAAGTGAAGCTTGAAGCAGATTAAGAGTCCCTTTTATATTAACATCGACGAAGGCCTGTTGAGCTTGATAAGAATAAGGAATAGAAATAAGGGCGGCTAAATGATATATATTTTTTACCCCTTCCACCGCTTTTCTTACCGAATCAAAATCTCTTATGTCTCCAGGGACAACTTCAATTTCATTCTTCACCGGAGAATATTCCAACCACCCCCAAGAATTTTGGGAATTATATCTTACCAAGGCCCTTACCTGGCCACCTTCATTAACTAAGGCTTCACATAAATGTGAACCGATAAATCCTCCGGCTCCTGTCACTAATACCTTCATTTTATTCAGCCTGTTCCCTTTTCAGTACCGAGGTCATTAGTCGCTGGATCAGTTCCTGTGGGGCTAGTCTGTCACATTTGATTTGACCTGTTCGGCTCTTAGAGAAGCAATCCCCCTCACCTTAATCCTCTCCCCTGAGAGGAGAGGGTCAGGGTGAGGGGCAAAGAGGCGTTACCAACAATTTCAAGCGTGGCAGAGCATTAGTATTACCCGGCAACATTGGGACGATATTCATCATTTCATCTTCTTAAACACTATATCATATTTTATCGGTAGTCGTCAAGGGATAAAAGATGAGAACACGAAAGGACTCCAAAATTTTCCTCTTTTCCTCAACTTTTCACTTGACTTACTCATTTTTATATCCTATAATCCAAGACCATAAAGCTCAAAGCCCTAAAAAACATCGAGGGGACACTTCTATGACACTTCTTCCCAATTACCCTAAGATCAAAATTCTTATCAGCTTATCAGCAACTGCGGGAATACGCCAAGAATACATTGCAAAGAGACAAGAAAATAAATATTCGGATGTCTTCAAAGGATTTGGATCAAGTACAGGTTATTGCTGTTCAAGAGGGAATTCCTTACCAGACACTGATAGCCAGCATCATCCATAAGTATGTATCAGGATATTTGATAGAAAAAAAAGATGGCTTAACAATTCAATCAACGGGATGGGCAAAAACCCGTCCCTGATTTCAATCGTTAGGGTGCGATACGATGTCGCACAGTTGAGTGTACTCAGGTAAGACCTGGAGTATCCTGCCGGTCCCTACGCAGGCGTGCTACCGTTGCGCTGATGACAGGGTGCGAAGCCCTGTGGACAACGTACCGAATTGGGTTCAAATGGCAACAGGAGAACCCCTCGGAGAATCCTCCTCCGTTAAGGGCTAGGGTCGGATGATATGGTGAAATTAATTGAATGTCTGTAAGCGTCGTCAAAGAGCGACGTACCTACGAGGATTAATAGGTATAAGGCCACTGCCCAGAGTCAGTGGTTATGGTCAGGATGCAGGTCTCCTAACTGCCTGCACGGAACTGTAGAACCATCGGCGTAGAGGACGCACCTAAGTCATCCAAAGGATCAACTGTGAGGAACATAGTAACCCCGTCCTTCGCCTGGAGCAATTCTAGGCAAGCGAACCGTAAGGCACGCCGAAGGAGAGACGGGTGAGAGAAGTTGGAAGAAGCGAATGCCTTCGGGAAAGCCGCAAGGATAGAGTCTGAAACATTACTTAACGCCAAAGCCGGAGAGCTTCAGCGCCGGTGAAAGAGCGTGCTGACGTCCAACGGGTGTCTCGTTGCGAGAGAACTGGTAGAACCTTTGAAAATGAGAAAGCAAATGATGGCGGAAATCGCTGGTGCACTCAAAGACGAAGCCGAGAGGTGGAATTCCATTGTCTGGAAGAAAGCCCAACGAGAAGTCAGAAGGCTGCAAGTGCGTATCGCAAAGGCTGTAATCCTACAAGGATCCCAGTCGGGCAACGCTTACAATATTTCTTTTTTGTCATTCCCGCCCCTGCTTCCGCAGGGGTAACCCCTGATTTAATCAGGGGCAGCGGGAATCCATATTCAGACAATTCTGGATTCCTGCTTTCCCTGATTAAATCAGGGAAAGGAATGACACATCGGGCATTTTCATCGCCCTTTGTGAACATAGGGGACGGTGGTGTAGAAAGCAATTTATTTTAGCCATTGGCCTAAGATCATCTTGCCTACTGAGCTCAGTTCGGTCTTGGCTACAATCCCTCGAACGATCACATGATGTAAAACTCCGGGAGCATCTAA
>JBFMHI010000204.1 GCA_040753085.1 bacterium
AATCATTATGGTGAGGTGACAATCTCTTTTCTTAATTAAAGCTTCTATTAGATAAAGCTATCTTTCAAAAAGCCTTGTTGGCCCAATAGCACAAAACCTTTTCTGGAAGTGCGGAATGCAAGTCTAAAATCATTCTCCGTGTCTCAGTGTCTCTATGGTGAACGATTACCTTTTTTCTTGACTTAACCAATTTTACCTGCTATATTCAGAATCGGTGAACAAACAGGCTTGGCGTATGTTACTTAATTCTCCGACCGTTGCTATTCTGAATTCTCGTAAGCCACGAAGGGTAAGTCCATCCGATCGGTGGATTAGCACGACCATCGCCCTGACAGAAGAAGCAGTGCGTCGCGGCCTTACCATTGTTTCCAGTCTGGGGATGCTTACCTATGATCTGGTTACTTTTATGGCCACTCGACTGGGGAGTCCTACCATCATCGTTCTGGACAGCTTACTGCCTGATCTGTTGCCTCCGGATAAACAGGCGGAATTTCAGGAAAAATTCGCCGGCTTGTTCGATCCGGAAAAGACTACCTTTGTTTCACCCTTTCAACCTGAAAGGAAGATACCAAACCGGTCCGGGCGGACATTGGAACGTGATCGCCGGGTAGTTTCCTTAGCCTGCCGGGTGTGGGTAGGGGAAATCCGTGCCGGTGGTAATATGGAGAAATTAGCCCGGACTGCCCTGAAGAAAGGTCGCCGCGTCCAGGTCTTCTGCCCCTCTGTTTTTGATAAGTTCACCAGCGGCAACCAGGCACTGCTATCCCTGGGAGCAGAAGAGATAAAGCCTGGTAATTTGGTGATGAGGCAGTCGCCCTGTCAGTTAAATAAGCCGCAGAGATGTCCGGCGGCGGCTAATACCCTTTTAATTGGGCCACCCTTCAGACTCTCCGAATATCTCTTTCACTACACCCGCTCCTGTTACGGCCCCTGGCCAGGACAGAGCTGGGCTGACTACATTGGCTCATTGGTAGCCGGGGATACGGGGGCAGCCCACACTGGCTTCGACACCTTATGCCGGATTCTAAGCGAGCGCCTTATTCGGGCCAGCCATCGTTTAGTTCGTGGGAACGTGCCGGTTGTTTCCTTTAGCGCCTGTTTACCGACCCATCTGGCTAATATCCGCAAATGGAATCCCGCCTTGATCCGCTGGACCTTTGAGCCTTATGCCGTGGCTATCCGCAAGGCAACTCTGGATGAGATGGGCGCCCTTCCCGTAATCTATGGCCCCGAAGCTAAATTCCAGCAACTTCTGGAAATAGAACGAGTTAGATTTCAACTCCATGCTCCACCCAAAACCGATTGGTCGTCTGAAAAAGAATGGAGAATAACCGGAGACATCGATCTCTCTCACCTATCGCCAGAAGACCTCCTCGTAGTAGTTTCTACCGAACATGAAGCCTTATCTATTCAGGAAAAGTTCTCCCTGCCGGTGATTAATCTAAGTGCAGCAAGAAATTGCTGATACCGCCAACGGCTGCCCCGAACTCGAAACTTATGAGTGGCCCAAACGATGAATAAGGCCGACCTTAGTTTCCCATAAATACTTCTTGACAAAAGAGAATAGGCGGAGTATCTTAAGGATGAGATGGATGCCCACGCCATAAAGATTCTGGAATTTGATAAGATCAGAGAAATGGTCAGGGAAAGATCTGTCTCGGTGGTGGGTAAAAACCTGACTGTCTGGCTTAAACCTGAGACTGACCTGGAATTAATCAGAAGAAAACTGCAGGAGACCACCGAAGCCAAAAGTATCCTCCAAAGGGGTGAAACCATACCCCTTTTCCCCTTAGATGACCTTCGACCCCAAATAAAACGGGCCTCTCTGGGAGGGTATCTGTCGCCGGCCGAATTGCTCAAAATCAGGGAAACAATCATCTCAGGCGCCCGGCTCAGCCGGTTTCTGATTAATAAGGAAGGTGTTCCCCTCTTAACCTCAATAGCGGCCCAAATTCCCTGGCTTGAGGAGATTGAAAAGGCCATTGACGCCTGTATCGATGAAAAGGAAGAAGTTAGAGACAAGGCCAGCCCGGAACTGGCCGGCCTACGGGCCAGGATCAGACAACTTCACGCCGCTATCTCCAACCGAATAAAAGGTCTTCTTCTCTCCCCGGAATACCAGCCTATGATCCAGGACCGACTGGTGGTCCTCAGGCAAGACCGCTATTGTGTCCCTGTTAAAGCCGAATGGGGACCAAGGTTTAAGGGATTGATCCTTGACCGGTCTTCCAGCGGCGCCACCCTCTTCGGAGAACCGGCCCCGGTAGTGCCCCTGAATAATGAACTGGTGGAAAAGAAGGCGGCGGAAAAAAGGGAGGTGGTCAAAATCCTGACTGCTTTAAGCCACCAGGTGGGTCAAGAGGCGGAAAACATAAAGGCTCTCCTGGTCAACGTGGGCATAATAGACTTCATTACAGCCCGGGCTCGATTGAGTCTTGATCTGGAGGCCACCGAACCCGAACTGAATTCGGAAGGTTCCCTGAATCTTATCGGCGCCAGGCATCCCCTTTTAGATAAGCGGGCGGTGCCGATAGATGTCTCCCTGGGAGATGGTTTTACCACCCTGGTCATCACCGGCCCCAACACCGGAGGAAAAACAGTCTCCCTGAAAACAATCGGCCTCTTTACCTTAATGGCTCAGGCTGGACTCCACATCCCGTCTAAAGAGGGAAGCAGAATAGCTATCTTTAAAGATGTCTTTGCTGACATTGGCGATGAACAGGCTATCGAACAGAATCTTTCCACCTTTTCTTCCCATATAAAACAGATAATCAGAATTATCAGGCAGGCCGGGCCTGATTGCCTTGTCCTTATCGATGAGATCGGAACCGGCACTGATCCCAGCGAAGGGGCCAGTCTGGCTCAAGCTATCCTGCAGCATCTGCATGATAAATCCGCTCGAACCGTAGTTACCACCCATTCTAACGAGATTAAACGGTTTGCCTATCTTAAGGACGGTATGGAAAACGCCTGCTGCCAGTTTGATCAGGCTACCCTGAAACCTACTTATAAACTGGCCATTGGATTTTCAGGAGAAAGCAATGCCTTTGCCATCGCGGCCAGGTTAGGACTGCCCAAAAGAATTATTGCTATGGCCAGGTCTTTGATAGCTACAAGTCAATCAAAGGTGAGCTCCCTGCTTTCTAAATTATCTAGGGATTATCAAGCGGCGGCTGAAGAAAAGAGGGTCGCTTCCCTGCTCAGAGAAGAAGCAGCCCGGCTGAAGGATGAATATGCGGCCAGGCAGCTTGAGATAAAACAAAAAAGAGCCGAGATTATCAATGAAGCCCAGCGGGAAGCCAGGCTTACCATCTACCAGGCTGAAAAAGAAGCTAAAGAAATCCTGGCTCAACTGAAAAAAAGTAAAGGGGATGAAAAGGCCTATTTAGAAGCCAGACAACGATTGACGGAGTTGTCCAGGGAACTTAAAGCCGAAGAAAAACAAGGGGAAGGGGCAGCCTTTTCCTGCGGGGACTTTGCCCTGGGGGATGAGGTTTTGGTAGGGAGCCTGGAGGCGAGAGGAGTAATTGTGGAAGGGCCGGATGACGGTCTCTTTACTATCCAGGCTGGCGGACTTAAGCTAAGAGTCCCTCCCTCTGATCTGAAATTGACCGGGGCTAAAAAAATGGTCCCCACCGTTCCCCCTGCCGAGGCTATATCTACTCCCCCTGAAGTCCCTGATCGACTTTACCTGCTTGGGCTAAGCCGGGACGAAGCCTTAATCAAGATAGAGGGCTATCTCTCTGAGGCTGCCGCCGCTAATCTTTCTCAGGTTTATCTCATCCACGGCAAGGGAGCGGGGATACTCAGATCGGCTATTCATCGTTACCTGGCCCATCATCTCCAAATAGATTCCTTCAGGCTGGCAGACCCGGCCGAGGGAGGAAGCGGGGTAACTCAGGTAAAAATTCGGATGACGGATGGTAAGATGTTCAATCCGTAACTACTCAAAACTAAGTTAAGCAGTTAGTTGGGAGATAAAGCAAAATTCCCTCTCCCTTGATGGGAGAGGGATAGGGTGAGGGTGAAATTGGCGGGCAATATTATTACTCTTGCTAAAAACCTT
>JBFMHI010000205.1 GCA_040753085.1 bacterium
CCCAAAAAAGGCATTAAGCAAAGTAAACCTCCCAGAACCATAAAACCTGGGGCATAAGGCCGGCTTTTTCTTCTCATCACGTTCCTTTCGTTTTGAATTAAGGGAAGTGTTTAGCCACAAAGACACACTAGATTAAAGAATTATTTCTTAATAGCTCAACACAACAGTAAGCCAGTCGTTAAAGACTGTTCTGAAAGTTCCAGAACTGCTACTCTATTGCTCTACTGCTCTCTAAGACACATACTTTTTAATAAGTAACATATTGATTAAAAAACCCACCTCCTTTTTACCACAAAGACACTCACTTCATCAACAATTTCCCCTTCGTGTCTTCGTGCCTTGGTGGCTGAACGGTTACGAATTAAGGACTAAAACCACTTATCTTATATTTTACCACATTACGTTAAATAAGTCAACTAAAAATTTAAAAATTTCTCAGGTTTTTTTCATGTTCTGTTTTCTTTATCGACAAAACTACTGGCCACCTTTAGCTTTAAAATCCGCGATCATTTACGTCAGATAAAAATAACTGTCGGATAAAATTTGGCTGCAAAAAGGCCCGGCGGTGAATATCAGCGTTATAATATTTAGCGGTCAGGCGAGTTTGCTGGTATCTTTGAGTCTGGAAATCCTTTACCGGATCGAAACTCTTGGCTCCGCAGACAAAGCCCCAGTCAAAATTGGAATAGCCTGGAACCGGCACACTAAAGAACCTGGAGATAGGGAATATCTCTTTAACCCGGCCAAAGATATTCTTTATTTGCTCCGGGAGATAAAAAGGACTGCCAATCTGGGCGACCATGAGGCCCTTTTCTTTCAGAGCCTCGGCACAATCCTTATAAAAATCAACCGACACCAGCCCTTCAGCTATTCCTACCGGATCAGTGGAATCAATCAGGATGCAGTCGTATTCAGTCTTTTTTTCTTTGACAAATTTTATGCCGTCAGTAATAATAATATTGACCTTTTCATTTTCCAAACCGCAGCTTGTGGTAGGGAAAAAACGCCTCGAGACCTGGATAACCTCTCCATCGATTTCAACCAGGTCTATCCTGGCCACACAATCATGTTTGGCTATCTCCCTCACTGTCCCCCCGTCTCCTCCCCCAATGACTAAAACATCACGTGGGTCAGGATGAGAAAAGAGTGGGATATGAGCGATCGACTCGTGGTAAATAAACTCATCCCTTTCCGTAAACATTATGCAATCATCCAGGACAAGTATTCGGCCATAATCATAAGAGTCAAAGACATCTATTTGCTGGTAATGGCTGCGGCCACTGTAAAGCGCGGCTTTAATTTTTAAGGTCAAGCCGGCATTAGGGGAAAAAGTTCCGGTGAACCAAAATGGCATGTTATAACTCCTTGTAACCGTTCACCTCACCACGGAGGCACAGAGACACTGAGAAAAATCTGAGAGTTCCAGAACTGCTGCTCTATTACTCTAATGTTCTCTACAACACATACTTTTTAATAAGTAGCACATCAAAATTGATTAAAAAACCAGACCCCTTTTTACCACGAAGACACAAAGAGACTAAATTCATAAGTAATTTTCCCTTCGTATTTTTGTGCCTTGGTGGCTGAACGGTTACTGATATCTGTCTTCTGAATTACTGGCCGTGCACCTACCTTCGATCCCACTTCCTTAGGCGATACCCAGGCAGCCGGCTCCAATTAGGCCCCCCTGCGACACACCCCAGGATTACTTACCGCTGCTTCCTTCCGGACCTGACGGGGTTGGGTAATCTGAGATTACGCAGGACCCAATTATCATTACCACTTACCTTGGCCGGCCGCTAAGAAAATAAAAACCTCGGATAGGAATTCAACCCTGCTATAGCGGATTGCAGGTTCAGGGCACCGCTAACTCCCCGTCTAGCACGGCCAAATTCAATTGTCAATTATTTTTTAGTAACCGTTCAGCACATGATGCTGGATGCTCGATGCTCGATGCTCGATCTTCGATGCTGGTAAAGGATCCAGTATCCAGGATCGAGCATCGAACATCGAGTTTGTGCCTTAGTGGCTGAACGCTTACAATTTAAGGGAAGAGCACAATACCATCTTTGGCCATTCTATCAATGGTCTGTTTCATCTCTTCGTATTCTTCACTACAATAAACATGTGGCTCAAGCCCTAAAATACCAAGTAGCCTCTTAGAAAGGGAATAGATCTCTTCCCTTCTCTTTCCTTTATAGATGATGAGAAGGTCTATATCACTCCCTACGGTGTAATTATCCTTCGCATAAGAACCAAAGAGGATTCCGGACTCAAGAGGTAGATTTTCCCCTAAGGCCTTCAGGCCGGCGCGGATTCTTTCGATGACCTCTTCTCTTTTAAATCTTGGATAGAATATCCTTACAGCACTGGATGATCTTTTCTGCATATTCGATAGACCTCCTTGCTTCCCCTTTGGTATATCGATATCTTGGCGCACCTGAGGGATGAGCATTGGGGTATCTTGTGGGAATGTATGCCTTATCCAGTTCGAGAGCGGCATCAATCAAATCCTCAGAAAGACTATGATGTCTGGACAATTCAGTAAGTAAATCCGAAACAGAATGCCCCCAGGCCTCTGCCCCCATCTTTTGAAAGACTGCCTTACAAGCCTTTTCTGCTGCCTGTTGGGCAGAAAAGCAGGCCCAATTATAAAAGCTCCGCTCCATATCACTTCGGGCATGTTCTAAATCACCCTCTGCCTCTTCTATCCAATCTTTACTTCTCTCCATAAATTGAGCTCCAATTTACCCTTGGTGGCCTACTACTGCAATGCAACATAAGTTATTGATAGTCGTTTCTCTTTCTTTTAACCAAAAACTTTTGCAGAAAATTCAAGATATAAAGCCACGGATTAACACAGATTGAACACGGATAAACACAAAATATATTTTATTTTCTTGAAATTAAAGAAGTTATGCTAAAGAAAAATGTTCATTGATTCTCACAAAAATCACAAGAATAAATTCTTGTAGAGAGTTAGTTCTTATCTGTGTCCATCCGTGTAAATCTGTGGCTTATAAAAAAAGACGATAGATTCGATTTCGTGCAAAACTTAGGTTTAAAAACCACGAAGCACACGAAGAATTATAGAACAAATCTTTTAAATCCCATTTACCTTACCCTTAATTACTTTCTTCGTGAACTTCGTGCTCTTCGTGGTTTATCTTCGTTAACCACTAAAGCAGCAAAAATTAATGTTACAGAGCGCTATGGACGGTGGACCGTCGACGTTAGACTGGCGCCGTTAATGCTCTATCTCTTTAAGGTAACGCTCAAAATCAAACTCAGGGCTTTGTTCTTGGGTATGACATGTGCGGCAATCAGCTTCTTCCATTTGACCGTAGCCAGGTTGAGGGTTCTGGATATGATTGCTTCCTACCCCATGACAACTTTCACAACCAACGCCGGCTAAGTGAGGTGTTTTCTCCTGATTTATGAAACCGGTGACAAAACCAAAACCCACCGTATGACAACGAACACATTCAGGATTGAATTGCCGGTTCTTTTTGACCAGTGTTTCATAAGCGTGGGCATGCGGGTTCCCCTCCCATATCTTAAAGGCCTCTTTATGGCAAATCTGACAGGACTTGCTTCCCCGGTACACCCCTCCCCGTGAAGGTTCTTCTCTTTTTTCCTTTTCCAATAGCCCTTCGTTCTTGACAATTTCATGGTAGGTCTCCAGTAGGGAAGCGATCCGAGGTGAATCAGGGATCTTTTCGGAAAGCGCCGTTACCTGAAGTTGAGCCTCCTTAATCTCACCGGATCGGTCGAGGCTGAGATCGATCCTCCCCAAATATTTACCTTCCTGGCCGGTAGTCAGGATAAGGGTTTTACCTGCCTTAATCGGGGTTTCTATTGGTTCTTCTGCCTCATTGCCGGAGATAACGACATCTATGGCCGGAAAGCGCTTAGCTAACTCTTCTGCCTGGGCCTCTTGGC
>JBFMHI010000206.1 GCA_040753085.1 bacterium
AAGGTTTTTAGCAAGAGTAATAATATTGCCCGCCAATTTCACCCTCACCCTATCCCTCTCCCCTCAAGGGAGAGGGAATTTTGCTTTGTCTCCCAACTAACTGCTTAACTTAGTCTTGAGTAGTTACAGTGTCTCTAAAATAGGAGGGTTAAAGTTTGAAGTATGTTTAGCATAGGGATGGAAATCCTTCAAGGTATTCCGATTCTTGAAACAAGTGATGAGGTTAAAGGTCTTGCTGAAGGGATGAAAAATATCTGGCCAATTTAGGCGAAAAGGGCTTGTTTTTTCTTTTTACCAATGGTATAATTATATACGTTGAAGGAGAGTCTGTCAAAGAAGGCGCTGGACTTAGGCCTTAATAAATAGATTCTCCTTGTTTATTTTATAGGGGGGATGCTCGATGCTCGATCCTCGATGCTCGATGCTCGATGCTCGATGCTCGATACTCATATTTGATACTGGACACTGGATCCTTTACCAGGATCGAGCATCCAGGATCGAGGATCGAGCATCCAGGATCGAGGATCGAGCATCCAGGATCGAGGATCGAGCATCGAGCATCGAGGATCGAGCATCGAGGATCGAGCATCCAGGATCGAGGATCGAGCATCCAGGATCGAGGATCGAGCATCCAGGATCGAGGATCGAGGATCGAGAGGAATAAATGATTATACCGGAGATGAAGATAACTCGACGCCAATTTTTAAAGACCAGTGCCGTGGTGGGCGTAGGCGTTGGCCTGGGGGTCTGGAAACCCTGGGATAGTCTCGCTATCCAGTCGCCTTCTTATGATGATATCCCGGTAGCCGTAGTCAAGGATCCATTAGCTACTGCTTATCCGGCCACGCCCCCTTTCCATCCCCCGGAGATCTATCCGGAATATCCTTATCCTTCAAGGGAGGTGGATGTTACCAACAGGGTTTATCCGATGGTCAGAGAGGCCCTTCGGTTGCTCAACCCCAATGGGTTTGGGACATCTTCCTGGAATCCGCTGGGGAATCTGATTGATGTCCAACATCAAAAGATTCTGATCAAACCTAATTTTTGTGGACAGATTGGGGTGACAGATTATACTGAAGCATCAGTCCTGCGAGTTATTATCGATTACACTTATCTGGCTCTCCGCCAGGCTGGTGTAAATGGGATAATTATTGTGGGTGATGGGGCAGATACCCCCGACGGCTTCTGGCCAATTACAAATAGTCATGGGCTTAAGGAGACGGCAGACATGCTTAGGGGTTGGGGTGTCCCTATAGATCTGAAGGATATGAATTACGACACTTCCACCCAGATTGATATCTTTTCGTCCGGAGCCTGCGAATACTCTTTAGACAGTGTAAGCCCCCCACCTGCAGGAACGAAATGGAAAGGCCCTAATCGTGATATTCTTTCTCCCGGGGTTTACACCTTCACCAATACACCCTTGGGGGTAGATGTGATCATTAATGTCCCTAAAATGAAAAACCATGCTATTGCGGGGGTAACTTTGTCGCTGAAGAATTTTTTAGGACTTCTCCCTCCTGGCAAGAATGGAATTTATAAGGACTGCCCTCATCAGTGCAATTATGACGAAAAGTGGAATCCTCCAGCAAATGATACTATATGGAGGGGTATTTTGGATATCAACAAGATCGCTTTATATTATCGTAATGGCTTCCAAAGCACCAGACAAAGGAACTACATGAGCATAGTGGACGGGATTATTGGTATGGAGGGAAAGGGCCCTCATTGGGGTCCCCCAAAGATAAGCAGTTGTATCATTGCCGGCTATGATCCCGTTAGTGTCGATACTGTCGCCTCAAGAGTTATGGGTATGGATTGGACCACTATTCAGCAGCTTTTCTACGGAGATCGGATACGGGGAAGACCTTTAGGCCCAGCGGATTCTGGAATAATTGACGTGCGTATGTCAGAAGGAAGCTCCCTTGCCGTGGATTATCCGGCGGCTACGGCTTACGCGACAACCTGGGTAGGCCAAAGCCTTTCTGACTTTACTCCGCCTGAGGTTGCGGCTTCCCATGAGAATAGAACGGTCCAGGCCAATGTGGTTGAAGCCGATAGTGAAATTAAAAGAGTAGACCTTTACTGCAAGCTTGCCTTAGGAGAGACCACTAAAATTCCTATGGCCCGGATTAGCGGTGACAGCAAAAACGGAGTCTTTGAAGCCACTATGCCAGGAGATACGGTGAAATATTACGTCAAAGCGGTAGATACATTTTTCAATGATGGGTATTCAATGAGCCAGCCATATGATCCTGGGGGATGCCAACGACGTAAAAGAGGGGAATACTATAGATAAAGGGGGCCTTTATGCGACATATCTTGCTGGGTGTAGTTGCCTTATTATTCATATATCCGGCTATCGCTGACGGGAATCCCGAAATCTCCACCTGCTGTCAGATCAAGGAAGAATACTCTAAGGAAGACCTGATAGAGATCATTAAGGCCCATCGGGAATTCTTTCGGGACAAGGTCTTTCATCCTCCGGACGAAGAGGAGGCCGCCGGATTCAATACCAGACTATATGGGGCTGTTCTTTATGAATTAGGGGATGATGCTTACCTGGAGGAAACTAAGGACTATCTCCTTCAACAGGCGGCTGACGATAGGTATGTAGATAGTGGCCAGGATACTTTTTCTATCTTTTATATCTATGATGCCGCTAAGAGGGGTCAGGCCTACCTAGCCATAAAGGACATCCCCGGTCTTTTTACCGAAGGAGAAAAAGAGGCGATCGAAAACTGGTTTGCCCGGATCTACGAGGCCTTCCAGGCGGTGGGTTGCAAATATGACCAAATGATCCACAGTGGCAACGGGGCTATCTTTGGGCAGATACTCGAAGGCCTGCATCCGGATCTGGCGAGAGATGTCAGGAATGAAGCCGATGAAAACAATGAAGGGATATGGGCTACCGGGTGGCGATTTCCTGATGAGTCTCTCCACTATGCCGCTCATGTGTATCCGGCCAATGCCTATGCTTATGTCAATTACAGGCCCAAGCTCGACCGCTGGGGAAATGAGTCCTGCCGAAAGACCTTCCAGTGGATCATTGAACAGTGGCCTCCTTCCGGAGTAAGCCCCGGGTATGGGGCCATGCACATCCCTTCTTATATCGCCCCCCATCCTGATATTATGGCCTGCGGCGCCCACATATTTAAAGATATTGATCCTGTCTTGGCCGGGCAGTGTAAGTTTGTCGCTAACCGAATGATCAGAGAGGTTAATCGACGTTGGCCGGTCACCTTTTCTTTCAACTGGGCAAACGCCTCCCTCCCGGAATACAAAAATTCTCTCTTTCAAGAAAACGGTTGGGGTCTCTCCCTCTGGGATGACTCTATTATCCCTGTTAGCCCCAAGGCCGGCTCTGTTTATATAAAATCTCCTTATAACTGGCCCTGGGAACAATATCTTGACAGGCCGGACAAGATGATCTTCAGGGAGGGCTGGGAAGTAGACAGCCTCTATGCTATGGTAAGCCTGAGGGGAAAAGACCTGGGGCACTATCTAAAAGGGGCTAATGCTATCTTTATGATCACCTATGGAGTCCCTTTTGTGGTTATAAACGGTGAAAATGAGGAGGCGGCGAGAGAAAACCTGAACTGCTTATTAACCGGCAACTCACCGGATGAGACCTCCACGGTGGGTTATTTTGAAACCCTTCCCCGGGTTGATATGGGAGAGTGCAGCATTAGCGGACATACCCGAAGTTGTCTCCTGGTAAAAGACAAGTTCTTTGTGGTCTTTGATCAGGGAGCAGGCGCTCTCCGTTGGCACCTGAAAGGGGAGGACACCTGGGAAGGAAAGAAAGTATCTCTTACTTGCATTCCGCACTTCCAGAAAAGGTTTTGTGCTATTGGGCCAACAAGGCTTTTTGAAAGATAGCTTTATCTAATAGAAGCTTTAATTAAGAAAAGAGATTGTCACCTCACCATAATGATT
>JBFMHI010000207.1 GCA_040753085.1 bacterium
ACTGTAAAAATAGTGAAGTTAATTGACCAGTGTTTTCTGTGAGAAAACTACAATCCTGTTCCGTCTATTTACTATATCGGATAATATAGACTAAACTTGAGTTTTTTTTTATGGCTGAGTAGTTACCAAAAATGAAAAGAGAAGAGGTAGAAGAAGTAATAGAAAACCTTTCTGAACTTGGATTAGAAGTAGTGATGACTGCTCCTATGTTGACTAAAAAAGCCTTAAGGTTTGCTTATGACCGCCACATAACTGTCTACGATGCTCTCTATCTTGCCCTTGCCCAAGACTTAGAGTTTGAATTCATTACCGCAGACGGAAAACTTTATGAGAAAGTAAACAATTTTTGGTTTGTGAAATATCTTAAAAATATATCTTAAAAATCTTTGAAGAACAGACTTCTTCGATCTCCCTCACCGTGGTATCCGGCGATATCCTTTTTATGAGGGCAGAGACCCAAAAAGTCGAATAATTGCGCCCTGGGCCATCAGCTTTTAGCCCCGGAGGGGCGCTATGTTTAAGAGTAAAAAAGAAGACGCCTTACATACTTCTGCTTTCCTCCCTTTTTTAATAGAGGCTGAATAGTTACTTGAAGAATATATCCAGGTTTGCCGATAACTGATTCCCCCTCAAACAAGGGATGCCCAATTTCACTATGTTCAGAGCATGTAGGGGCGAACGGCCGTTCGCCCCTACTTCTGCTGGCCGGTACGGAGGCTACGAATAAAAGTTGCCGACAGAAGGTATCAAGCTCGGACCCCAGCGATGGCGGCTGGCCTTACCGACCCCTTTCGGAAGGGCTCACTCTACCTGCCATTCAATGTAAGGAGGCCACCAAGTGATAATCCCTGATGAATAAAAAATCCAAAATCCGAAATCCGAAATCCGAAATCTGCATTGTTACCGGGGCTTCACGAGGACTCGGGCGGGCCATAGCGGTTAGATTTAGCTTAGCGGGATATTGTGTCGTGGTAACTTACAGGCAGGAAAGCGAGAAGGCCAAGGAGGTAGTTAGACAGATTGGAGCAGCCAGGGCCTTGGCTTGCCGGGCTAATATAGCCAGGGAAAATGAAGTCGAGGCAATGATAGAAGAGACCCTGGAGCGCTGGGGGCGGATAGATATCCTGGTAAATAATGCCGGCTTGACCAGGGATAACCTGCTTATCCGATTGAAAGATGAAGAGTGGACAGAGCTTTTGGAGACTAATTTGAGGGGGGCCTTCCATTGCATCAAAGCGGTGGCTCCGGTGATGGCTAAGGGAGGAGGCGGCCATATCATCAATATTTCTTCTCTGGTAGGCATAAAAGGCGGTTTTGGTCAGGCCAACTACGCCGCCTCTAAAAGTGCCCTGATCGGCTTAACCCGGTCAGCCGCCGTGGAACTTGGGCCTCAAAATATCAAAGTTAATGCTGTTTTGCCAGGGTACCTTTTAACTGATATGGGCCTAAAGGCCGGTGTCCAAGCGATCGAACGGGTAAAAAAAGAAAACTGCCTGGGCCGCCTGTCCGAAGTAAATGAGATAGCTGATTTTGTCTGCCATCTGGCTCAGATGAATAATGTCTCAGGACAGATATTTAATCTCGACAGCCGGATTGGGTCTTTCTGACATACGGCGCACCGTCATAAACTGAGCTATTGAAGAGTGGAGAGACATCTCAGTTCTCCACTCTCAATTTTCAACTTCCATCGTAACCGTTCAGCCACTAAGACACTAAGGCAATAAGCAATAGCCAATAGGCAATAGGGAAGAATGCCCTATTGCCTATTGCCTATTGGCTTCTGTAATCTTAGTGCCTTCGTGTCTTTGTGGCTGAATAGTTATCTCTCATCTTAAAAGGAGGAATGAGGCGTGAACCAAGGAAAATCCCAAAGACCCAAAACTCCAGGGCGGGTAGGCGAAGTAAAACGCACCACCACTGAAACCCAGATAGATTTAAGGATTGATCTGGATGGAGAAGGCCGGTATGAGATTGAAACAGGGGTGCCCTTTTTAGACCATATGCTTTCGCTTATGGCCAGGCATGGTCTTTTTGATCTGACCATAAAGGCCGTTGGGGACACTGAAGTGGATGATCACCACACGGTAGAAGATGTTGGTCTTTGTTTAGGCGAAGCGGTAAATAAGGCCCTGGGAGACAAAAAGGGGATAAATCGCTATGGTCATATCATCCTACCGATGGATGAATCTCTGGTGATGGTTGGGATAGACATCAGCAACCGGCCTCATCTTGTCTTCAAAAACCCTTTCATTCCCCCTCGAATAATTAAAGACGGTGTCGTCTTTGAACCTGCTCTCCCTGCCCTGGGGGTTGGTTCAGGGACAATAGACCGCTTTGATCCTGAGTTAGTCAAGGAATTCTTGGCGGCCTTTGTCAATACCTCTAAGACAACCCTGCATATTAACCTATTTTACGGAGAAAACACCCATCACCTCATTGAAGCCATCTTCAAGGCCTTTGGCCGGGTTCTATCCCAGGCGACCAGACTTGAGGAACGAATTAAAGGGGTTCCATCCACTAAGGGACAACTATAATCTCCTGAAGGGATTTCTCAAAATCTTTGACCCTGGGCGGCTTTTTTCCTTTACCTGGTTCAATGATGTGCCCTTCTTCGATTAGTCGAGCTGCCTGATGGTCTGTGCCGCCAGGGAACTTTTCGTTCAGGCTGCCATCTGTTTTAATCACTCGCCAGTAAGGCGAAGGCTGCCTTCTGCCTTCCCTTAAATCCTCTTCTGCCGCCTCAGCGGCCACCCTGATGAAGATTCCAGTGGTCATCGGACAGGTCCAGTCAACCCTAAAATCCCTGGCCAACCGTTCCCTGATCTGATCTACGGTAACAAGTTTTCCCCTCTCTACCTTGCGGATGAGAGAATCAACATCTAATGGCCGTGGAACAAGCATTGCTCCCTTAGGCGTATCCATCACAATCTTAGGCAAGCCCTTTGCCTCTTCCAACTTCTCTCTGGCAGTCTTGCGTCTTTTAGCCATTGCCTCCTCCTTTAAATATATCCCTTGGCTTTGACCATTTTCTCCTTCGCCCCTGCGGGGCTTAATTAATTTCCAATCTAATAATCTATACTTTTGCACTTTTTGTCATTCCTGCGCAAGCAGGAATCCAGAAGTCTTGATATTACTGGATTCCCGCTTTTGCGGGAATGACGAGAGGTTATTGTAAGATATTTGTATTTCAAGTAGTTACAAAAAAGTGCGAAAGTATAGTAATAATGTTCCGTAGGTTTAAACCTACGGCTAACATACTGCAGCCCTTCGGGCTTTACCTGAAAGGTTTGAATTTTACATAACCACAGGTGAAACCTGGGGAAGGCGAAACAGCTACGAACATCTCAACCCTGAAAGGGTTGAATTCTAGGCGATGGATAATATTCGACCCTTGCAGGGTCGAGCGTGGCGATTTGTTTCCGTAGATTGCATCTACGGCTATTTAAAATTCGACGCTTTCAGCGTCAGTAGTCTACAACCTAACCATACAGGTTGAAAAATTCGGCTCAAGGCGGATCTCCTCAAATTCGCCTTGAGCTTTTTTTTAGTTGCATTATTCCAGAATTATGATACAATCTATACTTTTGCACTTTTTGTCATTCCTGCGCAAGCAGGAATCCAGAAGCCTTGATATTACTGGATTCCCGCTTTGGCGGGAATGACGAGAGGTTATTACAAAGTATTTGTATTTCAAGTAGTTACA
>JBFMHI010000208.1 GCA_040753085.1 bacterium
TTCAGCCGACCGCGAAGCGGTCGGCTGAACCTACCCATTAGAGGGAGGATGAGGAATGAGATATAATCTCGATCTCTATGACGGCATTGTTGCAGATGCAGATTTTGTATAGGGCGAGTTTAGAACCCCGCCCCTACTGATAATTTCTAACCATACAGGTCGAAATTTTTGATAAACTCTGCGATCTCTGCGCTTCTGCGTTAAAATTGGACTGAAGAGGTATCTGTCCGAAATCCCAAATCCCCAAAAGGGGAACCACAGTGAGAGGTGAGAACAATGAATAAACTATTCACCATCCAAAGTCAGGCGTCAGGCATCAGGAGTCAGAACAATCCGCCATCCGCCATCCGCCATTGGCTGGCAGCTATGGTTCTTCTGGCAGCCTCTGCTCTTCTGCTCCTCTGTGCCTCTGCTTCCCTTTGCCTGGCCAACAATCAGGTCGGCCAAGGGGCGGCCAGGTTCTTTGATATGGGGATCGGCGCCAGGGGGAGTAGTTTGGGGGGAGGTTTTATTGCCCTGGCTGATGATGGGACGGCCCTGTATTGGAATCCGGCCGGACTCAGCCTGTTAGATAAAAAAGAAGTAACCCTGATGATCTCATCCAGCGGCGATGCAAGCGAGTTTTCGGCGGATGAGACGGGAATCAGCCATAATTATCTGAGTTATGTTCATCCTCAACTTTTGGGAGACGAACTCGGTAATTTTGGCTTTGGGATGGTTAATTTGGGGGTAAGTGAGATACCCCTAACCGGGCCTGAACGTGTCAATGGACTGCCACAGGCAACCGGAACCGGTAGTGACAGCGAATATACCCTTCTCTTTTCCTGGGGAAGAAAATTCTATCATAACCGCCTGGGAGTAGGGGGAAGTCTGAAGTTTATCTATCAGAACCTAATAGATGAATCAACCTTTGGGTATGGGTCGGATTTAGGGGTTTTGGCCGACCTTTCTGCCCTCGCCGGCGCAAAGGATGAATCCCTTCTCTGGATTCTGAATAACCTTAAGGCCGGCATGGTGATAAGGGGAGGAGTTAATCTGAGCTGGGAAGAACATAAAGATTCCAAGCCTTCAAGTTTCAGCTTTGGCCTGGCCTTTGAGCCTCTGAAGGCCAAATCCTTCCGATGGACGGTAGCCCTGGCCGCCAATCAGGTCAGAGAGAAACCACTTACCCTTTCGGCTGGCACAGAGTTTGGTCTGTCTAACCTGCCGGTGGCCGTAAGGGGTAGCATCGACAACCGCTTCCTTGAGGAAAGAGCTGAAGGCTTTAATTTAAATGACCTCAATCGTAACTGCCGTTTTAGCTTTGGTCTGGGTGGTTCTTTCTCACGCTTTAGAGTGGATTATGCCATGATCAGTGAGAACCTTAGAACTCGAAATCAGATTCAGGTAGCCGTAAGATTTTAGCGGAAAAGTAAGCGTTCAGCCACTAAGGCACAACAACCTCGATCCTCGATCCTGGATGCTCGATCCTGGATACTGGATCCTTTACCAGCATCGAAAATCGAGCATCGAGGATCGAGCATCGAGCATCCAGCATCATGTGATGAACGGTTACGGGGAAAATATCTACTCGGGTGAATAGACTGAAGACTGAAGGCTGAAGTAGTTACGATGATATTTAGATAAAGGTTTCTCCCTTTTTTGCCGATAATAATATTAGAAGGGAATCGTAAGTAATAGCTCAAGGAGGAGAAAAATGATAAGTTTAATTTCTGCTTACATGAAGGAAGCCTCCGACTTTCATTCTGAAAAAGCCACAACTAACCACCCGGCTGAGAGGAATCTCCCCTTTTATACCTTTGAGGAAAGACAAAAAGCTGTCCTGAAAGAAAGAGTTCAGACGAGTATTAAATCTTATCTTACTCAAAAGAAAAATCTTATCCATAATGAAGGCATCGAGTCACCTATCTCGGGTTCTGAACTGCAATCCCCGATTGAGCAGCAGGATTTTGTCCCTCAGGCTTCCCCTTTTGAAAACAGGCCTCTTTCCTACCTGGAGATGCAAATAACCTTAAAATTATCTGAAATACTTAAGACTGTTCAGGATGAATATGAAGGATATATCGCCTCTATGGCTGAATTTCTGGCCGGTTCTCTCCAAAAAACCCTTTCTTTGGGTTCCCATCCCTCAAAGGAACACGAATATCAAATCAAAGCAGGGGAAACAATAAATCTTGTCAATCAGGACACCGGAGAGGCCACTACACTTACCCTGGATGATTCCGGTAACCTAAGACAGGGGTTCGGACGGGTCTTAGAGGCTGAAACCGTGGCCCTCTCTTCACAAGATGTGCTTTACCTCAGAGGTGAAGAAAAAAATGAGGGCTACCGGATAGAGGTGTCCAGGGAACAAGATTGGATCGTAGAAGCTGAAGGCAGGTCAAAGGGGACCCACTATTATATAGATGAAGTTCAGCACGGTCTGGATGTGGTTAATCTTATCAACATTGAAACTGGGGCCGTCGCTGCCTTTAAGATCGGCTGTCTGGAACAGTACGACCGGGCTATTACCACCGGAGATGACGTAAGCAGCTTCAAGATTCGTCCCGGCGATGTGATTCATATTAAGAGCGCCGGCGAACACGGAGATTATCTGATCGAGGCCTCAGCCTCCGGAGAGTGGCTGGTTCGGCCGGAAAAAAGAGAAGGAGAAGATCAGTCTATCTTCTATCGTTCCAAGGACCTGGATGAGGGGGATGTAATAAATTTAAAGGACACCCATACCGAAGAGGTGGTCTCTTTCCAGGTAAATAAAGAGGGCAGCCTGGTTCAATTAGAGAAAGAATCCTTTAAAGGCAACGAAGCCACCACCTATGAATTTGCCCCCAATGACGAGATTCTGATCCAGACCAACGCCGGAAGATATTATCAGATATCCCTCCTTGAAGGAGAGGGCTGGCAAATTAAGGGGCTGGCCACTATTTAACCAGCGGCCGGAGCTATTTAGAGCCTGTCCCAAAATCGATCCAAGCGGCGACTGTTAGGGAGCCACCACTAGCTCGCTTTAGCCATCGACAGTTGTAGCTGCCTTCGTAAGTGTTCAGCCACAAAGACACTAAGACACAAAGATTGAAGGATTATTTCTTAATAGCTCAACAGAGCAGTAGCCCAGTGGTTAAAGACTTTTCTGAAAGTTCCAGAACTTCTGATCTATTGCTCTAATATTCTCTCCGATTTATGTCTTCGTGCCTTGGTGGCTGAACGGTTACCAGCCTTATAGATCGGCTTTCATCGCGCCGAGGTTTTGGGATAGGCCCTTAGCATTCAAGAAGATGAGGAAGCCCGGAGCATAAAGCAGGGAGTCAGAAGGACTCCAGTGCTCAATGCTCCGGGCTAAAGGCTAAACAGTATCAAAAAAGCTAAAGTGAGGTAAGAACCTATGCATGAAGTATTATTAAAGTCTAAAGAAAATATAGTGCCACTTATAAAATTTGCTTTTGACTTAGAGGGTCTATACTTTTGCACTTTTCGGCGTTGTCTCATTTCGGTCAGAAACAGCCCTAAAAAGTGGTAACAGTTTTGGCCGAAGAGACAATACGCCCCTTGTATTTTGAAGGTTGTTTTTTAGACCTTCTGGTGTTATATATACCTAAAAACCTAT
>JBFMHI010000209.1 GCA_040753085.1 bacterium
GAATAATTCCCGGTGTCTCCCCCTGGAGTCACTTCCTGTTGCAGAGAAGCTCGATGGGAAGCGACTTCGGCGTCCTTGCCTCATGTTGATTTTTGGATTTGTAGTGGTCATTTTGTCCAAAGTCCAAATTATAGTAGTCGTATCCGACTCATTTACAAATCCATCTCCGTTGGCATCAACATAAGTGGCTTCAGAGTTGTTCCAGACCGGCACTGTCCGAGCAGACCAGAGGTTAGCGTACCACCATCGAATGACGCGACGATGCTCACTCCACCAGCCCGATCCATTAATCCCAGAATAATTATATCTGGCTGGTCCATGCCTCAACCAATAAGACGCTATCGGGAGCATATCAATTTCATTGACTGTCCTATCGTTGTTGGTATCACCCGGCCATACAGTAACATTTTCCGCTGGCTTTCCTCCTTCACGGGAAAAGTGAAAAGACATATCATGTCCTTCGTACTTCAAAGGGCGGCCCCTATAATACCATGTTCTACCAGACCATCGAGAGCCTCGACTTATTTCGGTTATCTTTATACCGGGATCAGATCCATCATACAACCTGGCAGTAAAAGAAGTGGTGTTTGTTGAGCCAGAAAAAGGGTCACCGGCATGGGCCGTTGGATGCAGTGGATCGGGATCCAATTCCCCATCAGCACAGACCAATTCAACACGATAATGTCCACTTTCATTTCCTCAACCTACATTTAAATCAATATGCCAGATTAGAATGCCCTCACCCGGAAGGTCTTGATCATATCCGCTTCGTTGTCGATATTCTAATAGAAAATATTCATTAGGCTTACTGGTAGAAATGCGATATATGCTCCCATAATCCTTGATTTCAGCCGCTTTGATAATTCGATTCCCTGATTGATCTAATTCTATCGGTGTAGCCCATCCCAGTTTGACTTTTGAATATGCACAAAGATGGCTATAAGGTGTCCCATGAATTTCTGCCCCGGACATTAGCCCCCATCTGCCAATGTCTCCAATAGTACCTTTTACGAAAACCGACGAATACATATCTAACAATCCCAACAGATGACCAAATTCATGAGCAACCAATGCAAGCTCACGACTCGGACGCATATATACATACCAATCAAGCTTCTTTCCAGTCCCTGAAATTTCAGTTTCAGCAGGCTTTACCCCTTCGAGTTTCATTGACGTAGCCTCTGAATCTCCTCGTGGGGCTTTAGTGTCAAAGATTAAAATAAAATCAAATTCCTTATTCCCATCTTTATCATAGTCACCGGGCTTAATATTAGTGTTGCTAAATACTAAATCTAATGCTTTATTTGCCCTTTTATGCTTATCGGAGATATCATCTGGAACGTCAACCCAATCGATAACCTTCACTGACAACCCGAATTTCCCATAAGACACCTCTCTGTAGTAGCTATCAAGACCTGTCGCGATGCTTTTTTCATATTCTGACTTCCTCCAGTCCTCAGGGTAAGGTAAGTGCTGGTCTATTAATGGCTTGTTTGGAGTCTTGACCAGGACGATAAGAACATTCTGCGTCCCTTTTAACAAACTCGAAGCAAGTTTTCTTTCGGCATCTTCAGGCGATTTTGGGAATACCGACAAAGCTTTCGAGATAGTCGGAGACAACATAATAAAGCTCAGACTGACTACTAATCCCACTAATTTAAGTACATTTCTCATGTATTTCCCCTCCCTTTTTTGCATACTATCCTGATCCTACTTTGGTTTTGTGAAAAACCAGAAACCAATGAATTTGGGGGTAAGAACCCCCATTTTTATCCTCTTTTTGGGAAATGAAGGTAAGTTATTTCACTCCCTCAGAGGGACAGATGAGTATGGACAGTTCTTTCCATCACCTCCTTCAAGCCATACTCATCGACGGCTCAGAAACATTGCGATATAGAAATCTTGCTACCAGTAGAAACTCCTCGTCCCATCTGGCTGATAGACCCAATCAAAATATAGCACCCGGTAGTTTCCTTGAAGTACACTGCCTTTCCTTACAACAAGATGAGCACTGTATATTACTCCGTAATGACCATCGGGGGTTCTAATGGCATAGCTATGTTGTTCAATAATTGGAATTTTCACGGCATATCCATCTAAAGGAACTGTAGTTACTTCTGTCATATGAATAGGCCCCAGATCAATGACCCCGGCTGTATCAAACCACTCAGCTACTTTAATAATTGGTATCTCAGGAGACTCCATCCCAAGGGCAAAATCGTATTGCGGGTCATAGATTGCACCCCCTTCTTTTAAACTAAAATACATATAACCCTTACCAGTATGCAGAGAATTACTTCCTACAGGCAAAGATGGTTTTACTAAGGTAATATTATTACCTGATGAATCCTCCCCTGAAATTACCTCGATCCCTTTTAATGAGGTGTTTCTCTGATAACCTTTTTCAGCAGTTACTTCCAAGTCATATATCCCTGGTTCTAATAGAAAGCCACTACTGTAATTTCCGTCAGTAGGGTCTATCTTATCCTCCACCCAATCTATTATCTCCCCGGCCTTGTAGAAAGTCACTATTGCGTTTGAGGAAGCTGGACTAACGGTTCCACTAATAGACCCCCGGGCAGGTTTTGGAGTCAAAACAACATCATGATTGGGTGAATCTTGCCCAGCTACTACCACAATATCTTTTAAAAGATATTCGGAATAATAAACAGTCTCTTCTATTACCAAATCATAAATTCCTTCTTCTACTTCTTCTATTACATAATGGCCATTTTCCGGATTTATTTTATATTCAGAGTCTGGATTTGTAGAGAAAGAACTCCCAAATTCGCCTTTTAAAGTAAACCATATATCTTTACCTGGGAATAAAGGAGTAATTTTACCACTAATAGACCCTGTGGGTATTAAAGTGAGAGTAACATTATGATCTGGAGATTCTTCTCCAGCCACAACCTCAATATCGACCATCGAGGTATCTGAATAATAACCATAGGCGCTGGTCACTTCTAAATCATAGAGACCTTCCTTTAGATTCCAGATATGATAACTGCCGTCATCGTTTGTAAGCTCAACGGTTATTTCTTCTCCATTCTGAAGAACATGCACCCTCGCCCTAGCCAATGGAGGAGTGATTACCCCGCTGATTGACCCTACGGTAGATAGAGGTTTCAGGGTAATGTCCTGCCCTCCTGTATCTTTGCCTGCTGTTACTTCCACAGCCCATATAAATCCGGGAGAGAACCCATCAGCTTCTGCTACTAAAATGTAAGTCCCCTTCATTAAGTCTTCTATCTTGTAATTTCCATCTTCATCTGCCAAATCACTGCCATCTCTTAAGCTGCCACGGCTGGCAGTAATAAATACCCTTACGGAAGCCGGGGTAATCCTTCCGCTAATGGAGCCTAAGGGTTTCTCTTTCAAGGTGATATTATGATCAGCAGAATTTTCAAAGGCAATTACAGTTATTCCTCGCAGAGAGGAATTTTCATAATACCGGTGGGCACTAACAACTAAATCATAAACCCCTCCTTCTAAACCTTCTATCCGGTAGCTCCCATCCTCAGAATCTATTCGGTCAGATTTTATCTCTTTCCCTTTTTGAACAGCAGTAACAATAGCTTCTGAAGAG
>JBFMHI010000210.1 GCA_040753085.1 bacterium
GAGCAGTTACAATTTAAGTATCTACTCAAAATCAAGTTAAAAAAGTAAGCTCATTACAGATTATAGTGCTATGGGTTAAGTTTCATCTCCTTTTGTCCTGACAGCGTCGGCATAAGAGCTTCCCCTCTCTTGATGGGAGGGGTTAGGGGAGGGTGGTAGCTCTTTTTCTAAAATTTTTAGCAAGAGTAATAATATTGCCCGCCCATTTCACCCTCACCCTATCCCTCTCCCATCAAGGGAGAGGGAATTTTGCTTTGTCTCCCAACTAACTGCTTAACTTAGTTTTGAGTAGTTACCAATTTAACAAACTGGTGGAAACCTAATCTTAAGTCTCTTGCTTTTTTATGGCCATCAAAGATTGCTTGCTCCCAATAAGCCTTCTATTTTCTCCTTGGCCTCACTCAGGGCTTTATCCGGGTCTTCTCCGTAAAGTGCCCGTTCGATGGCGGTGTCGACCTCCTCTTCGATCTCGACCCAGCGGGGGTGATTGGGTGGAGCCACGGCTCCCTCCATCTGCTTTAGAAACACCATTTCCTTGGGATGATTGAGGTAGTATTCGTTATTTATGGCGGCTGCAGCAGCCGGGGCTACGCTTTTCACCTCCCGGCACAGTCTGACGGCGTTATCTTCTCTGGTTAGGAAACGAAGGAAAGAGAGGGCTTCTTTTTTGTGCTGGCAGCCTTTAAAAAGCACCAACATTTCTCCACCGGCAAAGGAGGCTGATCTCCCTTTGGTGGCTGAAGGTTTAGGAATGAGGGCTACCCCAAAGTCCAGATCGGCTGCCTCCTCCGGGATACGTTTAAGGTTCCAGGCCCCTGAGATGTGCATCCCTAAGACCCCCCGTTTAAAGGCATTGTCCAGGACATCCTGTTTTTCAGCCAGACCGTATTTGGCGAGGTTGAGATAAAACTTCAAGGCCTCTTTGACTTCTGGACTATCAAGCACACATTTGTTCCCATCCAGGACATCTCCCCCATTTCCCCAGGCAAAGGGCATGAATTTTTTATAGAGGACATATCGTTCACCGGCATTGATTCCGTAACCGTAGATTTCAGGCCCTAAATTACGAATGGCCTTGGCTGCTTCCAGCAGTTCATCCCAGGTGGTAGGCGGTGAATCAGGATCGAGCTTGGCCTGCCTAAAGAGGGTCCGGTTGTAAAAGAGTGCCCTGGTGCCCACTACCCACGGCAGACCGTAGATTTTCCCCTGATAAGTAACCGGCTCCCACATCCGGTATTCGTCTTTGAGAGCTTCAACTTCATTAGTGATATCGATCAGGACCTCATCGTGGGCAAATCTGGCCACCCAGGTTGAACCCAACTCGCAGATGTCCGGCCCTGTACCGCTGGCCAGAGCAATAGTAATCTTATCCAGACCATTCGCCCAAGTAAGCTGCTGATAATCTATGTTGATCCCTGGATTCTCGGCTTCAAAATCCTTAATCAAAGGCTCAACGATCTTCCCCTCCCAGAATTGCCACCAGGTAAGGGTTACGCCTGGTGCCCTGGCTTCCTGCTTTCCACAAGAAGCCAATAGCGGGAGCACCAGCACAAAAAACCACCCTCGTATCTTCATCCTTATGAATCCTCCTCCTTTCGTGGTGTTATTTCCTTTGACAAACAGTAATATTTATGGTATCATAACTAACAGTGGAGGGAGTTGGGCTATGGTAGCCTCGTTACCTCACAAGTATGCGATTCCTTCGGGAATGCGGTTCGATTCCGCCTCCCTCCGCTGAAAAAAATATTTGACAAATCAGATGAAATATGTTATAATAAAAAATGTGAGGTAGCGTGGAGTCGAAAGGCATACTCTACGGAATCGCATAAGCAAGAGGCTTAAATATTTTAAGTCTCTTGCTTTTTTTATTCTATTCGTGTTCATTCGTGTTCTTGGTGGTTTCTTTCGAGACACCAAAGAGATCGAGAAGGGACTTAGATAACACTGGGTCCAATCCTTGCCTGGCCTTTTCTTTGAGGCCCAGGATAGGGGCTTTCAGGAATCGGTGGCTCAGCCGTCGGCTCAGATTATCCAGCCTTTGTCTTTCTTGTTCGGTCATTGTTTTATTTAGAACTCTGGATAATTCCTCCTGGCGCATCTCTTCTACCTTTTCTTTTAGAGCAGAGATAAGGGGCGACACATCCTTGAGTCGAAGCCAGGTCAGGAACTCAGCTACTTCTTCCTCGATAATAGCTTCACTTCTGGCTATTTCTTGAGCCCGATAAAGAAGATTCGATTGGACTACTCCTTCCAGATCATCGATGTTATAAAGGTAGACATTGTCAATTTCTCCCACCGCCTCTTCTATATCCCTGGGCACAGCGATATCAATAAAAAAGAGGGACTTAAAGCGGCGTTTAGGCATCACTGCCTTTACCCCGTTATAATGAATAATTTGGTGGGAGGCATTGGTGGAGGTAATAACGATATCTGCCTGGAGCAAGAGACTGGGAAGATCATCGAAGGGCCTGGCTACTCCATTGAATTTCGCCGCTAATTCACAGGCTTTCTCATAAGTTCTATTGGCAAACAGGACCGCTTTAACCCCATTAGAGATTAAATGTCTGACCGTATCCTCCCCCATCTTACCAGCGCCTATAATGAGAACGGTTTTTGAGCTTAAATCTCCAAAGATTTTTTTAGCCAGTTCAACCGCCGCGAAACTGATGGAAATCGCCCCCTTGCCAATGCCGGTTTCTGTTCGAATCCGCTTGGCAGCGCTAAAGGTTCTTTGAAAAAGGTGGTCCAGATAGGGACCAATGGTCCTGGCCTCACAGGCTATTTGATAGGCTTTTTTGACCTGTCCCAGTATTTGAGGTTCTCCCGCCACCATGGAGTCAAGTCCTGGAGCTACCTTAAAAAGATGGGTTATGGCTTCTTGATCAAAGTAGGTATAAAGCTTAGGACCGATTTCATCGGCCGGCAAGTGATGATAGTGGCTCAAGAAACTAATAATATTAGCCCTGGCCTGCTCAGGATCGGTTGAGACAGCGTAGATCTCCACCCGGTTGCAGGTGGAAAGAATGCCGGCTTCCGTAAGACCATTGTATGTCAGCAGTTCCTGAAGGGCATGGGGCAAGGCTTTCTCAGAAAAATACAACTTCTCCCTGGTGGTGATTTCTGATATCTTGTGACTGGAACCAACAAGTATAATCTGCATTAGCTTCGAGTTTCGGGTTTCGGGTTTCGGGCTCATCCTAACTCGAAACGTAACTATTTAGCCACAGATTTACACGGATGAAACACTGATTTTTTTTAATATTGGATATCCCAATTTTACTGAATGTTTCCGTTGTAATAATTCAACAGGGAATGCTTTTTGATAAACTTTTTCCAAAAAGCCATAATCGAGAAGATTGTAAACTTCAAATGTTCTTCCGATAATATCCTCTGTTATTTTTTCATATTTTAAACTCATTCTATTTTATCCGTGCTAATCCGTGTCAATCAGTGGCTAAATAGGTATCTACTCAAAATCAAGTTAAAAAAGTAAGCTCATTACAGATTATAGTGCTATGGGTTAAGTTTCATCTCCTTTTGTCCTGACAGCGTCGGCATA
>JBFMHI010000211.1 GCA_040753085.1 bacterium
AAGGATAAGCCTCAAGGGAGGGGAAGCTCTTATGCCGACGCTGTCAGGACAAAAGGAGATGAAACTTAACCCATAGCACTATAATCTGTAATGAGCTTACTTTTTTAACTTGATTTTGAGTAGATACCTCAGGAGTAAATCTGACGATGAAGGCACCAAGACCCGAAGGGGGATTAATGGAATTTGGAGAGTTAGTTAAGAAGTTTTCTCCCCGAATAAGACATTTAGCGGCCAAGTCAGCTCCTTACATCAGGGGGATCATAGATAAGGATGACCTATTCCAGGAGATGCTTTATCACCTCTGGGAGAGATGGCGAAAGGGAGAGCTTGAAGGGAAAAACGAGGCTTATATTATGGGAAGCTGCTATTTCCATCTAAAGAATTACCTGCGTCGATACAAAGAAAAGGCCAAGGTGGTAAGTCTTAATGAACCATTAGGAGAAGACGGCATCTCCTTAGAGGAACTGATTGTTGGTCAGACTCCCCTTTTTGAGGAAAAAGTAGATGATATGCTTTTTATTCGTCAGATGAAAGAGAAAGAGTTGACTCGGCGCGAAGAAGAAGTAGCTGAACTCCTCTCACAGGATTATACGGTAAGAGCCATTAGCCAAAAACTGGGCATCTCTCATGTCCGGGTAATCCAGATTAAAGAGAATATTGGCAAAAAATTTAAGAAGGGGGGTTACCAAAAGGGATGATTTTTTACCAAAAGTAAGTCTATCTTCTATGCTGATGATAATCTTTCTTCAACTTTCTCTAAGATCTTTGTCTGATTAAGAAGCATCTGGGCAATTCCCTTCTGGCTTTCTTCAATATGCTCCAGGGCAGTCATCATCTCCCTTTGAACATTCATCATCTCCCTTTGAAGATGACCATTACTTTTCCAGATATAGGCTAAAATTAGACCTAAGAGGGTCAAGCTTAAACCCATTAAACCTATGGCAATCTCCATCTCTATCCTCCTCTTATTCAGGATCCAATATTATATTTATATCATATTTCTCGACTTTTGTCAAGATTTACCAAAGGAAAATATGGGCAAAAAATTTAAGAAGGGGGGTTACCAAAAGGGATGATTTTTTACTTATATAGACATAATGAAGAGAACCCCCCTTGAAAAGGCCATAGAAGAACTTGAGGAAATATTTCTTACCTGGGATGATGAGGCTCTGTATGGATTCATCCTGGAGGTGGTAGAGAAGCCCTTGCTGGAAAAGCTCCTTGAGAGAACCGGTGGCGATCAGGAGAAAGTGGCTAAAATTCTCCACGTAGACCAACAGACCATCCAGGCCAAGATCGAGGAGATTAAAGGGTTGCAAGACAGAACCCAGAACACAGAGCCCAGATAAGCCTGGCATCTGTAATCTGTGATCTGTGATCTGATATCTAATTTTAAGGAGGTAGTAGAAGTGGCACAAACAAAAGAGGATGTATTAAAGTTGGTCAAGGAGCAGGATGTCAAGTTTATCCGTTTATGGTTTACGGATATCCTGGGGCAGGTAAAGAGCTTCGCTATTACTGAGGCAGAGCTTGAGCATGCCTTAAATGATGGGATGGGCTTTGATGGTTCATCCATTACCGGGTATCAGTCGATTGAAGAGAGCGATATGATCGCTAAGCCTGATCCTTCCACCTTCCAGATACTTCCCTGGAGGCCGAAAGAGAAGGCCGTGGCCAGGATGATCTGTGATGTGTTGGTTCCGGGAGGGAAGTCTTATGAGGGAGACCCCCGTTATGTGTTGCGAAAAGTGCTCCAGCGCGCCAAAGATATGGGGTTTGACCATTATTACATTGGCCCTGAACTTGAGTATTTCTACTTCAATTCCTCGGATGCCCCGGAGGTGCTTGACAGCGGAGGATATTTCGATTTAACCACGCTTGATGCCGCCTCAGACTTGAGAAGAGAGACCGTCCTGGCTTTAGAGGCCATGGGCATTCAGGTGGAATACAGTCATCATGAAGTGGGGCCTTCTCAGCATGAGATCGACATGCGATATGCCGATGCCTTGCTGATGGCTGATAATATGGTGACCTACCGGTTAGTGGTCAAGGAGATAGCTCAAAAGTACGGCGTCTTTGCCAGCTTTATGCCCAAACCAATCTTTGGTGAAAATGGAAGTGGGATGCATACTCATCAGTCCCTTTTTAAGGGTGACAAAAATACCTTCTTTGACCCCAATGATAAATACCACTTGAGCGACGTGGCTAAGAGCTTCATTGCCGGGCAGCTAAGACATGCCAAAGAGATGAGCTCTGTCTTTGCCCAGTGGGTAAATTCTTACAAAAGGCTTGTGCCAGGATATGAAGCGCCGGTCTATATTGCCTGGTCACAAAGAAATAGATCAGCCCTGGTCAGGGTGCCTGTCTATCACCCAGGTAAAGAACAGGCCACCCGGATGGAACTGCGATGTCCTGACCCTGCTTGCAATCCCTATCTCACCTTTGCGGTTATCCTCCAGGCTGGCCTGGATGGAATTGAGAAGAAATATGAACTCCCGGAACCAATGGAAAAGAACCTTTATCATTTGACAGATGTGGAAAGAAAGGCCCGGGGGATAGATTCCTTGCCCGGCAGTCTGGGCCAGGCAATTAGTATCACTGAGAACAGCGAATTGGTGAGAAGGACCTTAGGCGACCATATCTTCACCCGGTTTATTGAGTTAAAAAAGAAGGAATGGGAAGAGTATCGTATCCAGGTAAGCCAGTATGAGTTGGATAAATATCTTCCGATTCTGTAAGGAAAAAGGGGAGAAGAGATATTAAGGTAGGAAGGCAGGAGTTACTATCCGACTAACGGCCGCGATGAGCCGCCCCAGTGGGGTTGGCTCCATCGCGTTGTTCGACGATTTCTCATCAGGATTCATCAAGAGCTTCGAGGTCAGCCGCGCCTTTTTTCCGGCCGCATGCACGCTTGTTCCTCAGAAAGTCCTCCCTGCCTATGTAGAAGACAGGGACGTCTCCATACTCTCCCGAAACTCGATGGCCAAACGCTTCTTCCCAAGAGACTCCCGATATAGAAGTCATTAAGTCAACCCGAACCGGCGGATAGCCAAGCTGAACTACTTTGTCCGGTTCGATGAAGTCCTGCCCAGACAGTCCTACCGACCCAAACCCGAACTCCTTGAGTACAGCCATAATGCGCCCCGCGTTCGCCTCGCCCGGACGTACGTAGATGTCCATATCGCCAGTGTACCTGGGTGCCCCGTAGAACGCAAGCGCATACGCCCCAACGATGACATATTCAACCGCATGCGCGTTGAACAACGCGAGCAGTTCTTTGAAGTCTTGCTGAGCTTCCATCCTGCAACTTCCTCAACTGTTCAACTGTTTCAACTCGCTCGGAAGGGCTTCTTGACAGCCAGTAGGCAAGATTGACTTTCACTTCACAAAAATCTGGCAAACTTGCCTTCGTGACAATTTTCTGAATCATAAAACCTCCCTTGCAACATCTATGGAGGACCGTATCTACTCAAAATCAAGTTAAAAAAGTAAGCTCATTACAGATTATAGTGCTATGGGTTAAGTTTCATCTCCTTTTGTCCTGACAGCGTCGGC
>JBFMHI010000212.1 GCA_040753085.1 bacterium
TTTGACACCTTGAATCTTAGCTGTTTTACGGCTAAAGAGACCTCTTAGGTAATACAGCCGTGCTTCTGCAATATATCTTATTGCAATAGGTTATAAACTTAATTTTTGCTATTGGCGAAAGTCAGGTGTAATCCGTGTGCTATTATTGGTAATCTTTGTGTCTTTGTGCCTTAAGAGCTGAATAGTTACAAAAATTTCCCCTCAACTTTCATTACCCCCTGAACAGTTACAAAAAAAGAAGGAGATTGGCGGGTGGGAAAGAAAAATAAGGTGATAGGCTGGGTAAGTGTTTTCATCTGCGCCATCGTGGTTGCTTCAAATTCTATGGCCAATGAGCTAAATCTACCATCCCGGGTACCCACGAAGGGGGTGCATCATCCGCCATCTGCAATGGAAAGAGATCGGTTCCTTACAGCGAGCATGGCCAGTCTGGGGGCGGCAGGTATCCTGCATCTGATGGCGGATAGTTCGTATCAGAGGTATGATGAAGCCAGAGATAAAGCTACGGCGGAGAAAGAAAGAGAGAGGACTGAATTACTGGATAAGAGCCGAAATGTCCTTATCGGGATAGCGGGCGTGTGTGTGGCCCTCTTTGAATACCGGAGCTATACCGGGGCGAGGGAAAAAGCCCCCAAAATGTCCCTGAAGCCAATGATACAGATAGACAAAAGACCTTCTCTCTGTTGGAAATGGATATGGTGAAAAGGCGATGTCCATCTTTAAATTCGCGATTCGCGATTAATCCAGGCCGATGAAAAATCCTTGACATGTTTTATAAGCAAATGGTATACTCTCGATGCTCGAGGCTCGATGCTCGATCCTGGATACTGGATCCTTTACCAGCATCGAAGATCGAGCATCGAGGATCGAGCATCGAGCATCATGTGCTGAACGGTTACCAATTATTAAGAGAAAGGTTATTCCTATGAAAGCAGTTATTTTAGCCGGCAGACCCGGCCGGGAGCTTAGACCTCTGACCTGTTTTCGACCCACCTCAATGCTTCCTCTTATTAATCGGCCCTTAGTGGAACATCTTATCCTGGTTCTCCGGCGACATGGGATAAAGGAGGTCATTTTATCCCTTCTTCACCGAGGGGAAGTGGTTAGAAACTACTTTGGCGGGGGAAAGAACTGGGGTGTGGATATTATTTACGGGGTAGAAGAGGAGCCTCAGGGGATAGTAGGTGAAATAAAGGCCCTTCTGCCGGTGCTTGGAGAAGAACCTTTCCTGGTTCTGGGCGGGCATATTCTGACCGATATTGATCTGAGCCAACTTATGCAGGCCCATCGAGAAAAAGGCGGACTGGCTACTATCGCCTTGAGTGAAGTGGATAATGGTCAGGGAAAGGTCTTATGTGGGCAGGGAGGAGTAATAGAGAAATTTTTAAGCCCAGATGAAGAAGCCAGCTTGGCCGCGGCTAATGGGGGCATCTACTGTCTCAGCCCTGAGATATTCAAAAAAATCCCCGACATATCTGGAGGAGAAGACCTCTACTGGGATGTTTTCCCGGCCCTTTCAGCAGGCAGCCTCTTTGGATATATGGCTAAGGGCTATATGCGGGCTATCCATGATTTAGAAGGATACAAGGCCGCCCACTGGGATGCCCTGGACAAAAAAGTCAACATAGACATAGAAGAGGTTCGGCTGGTTAAAGAAGGTATTTCTTGTGGAAGCGGCTGCCAGATCGATGAGGGGATTTATTTTGAGGGGCCTGTGTATATTGGGCAGAATTGCCGGTTACAAGAAGGGGCCAGGGTTGGACCTTACTCGGTGATTGGCAACGCCGTTCACATAAAGGCAGGAGCGGTGGTGGAAAGGAGTATTATTGGCAGTGGTTGTTATTTAGGAGAAGGCGCGGCTGTTCAGGGGGCTTTTATTGGCCAGGGCTGCGAGGTCCAGGATTATACCCGAATAGACCGCGAAGCCGCCATCGGAGAAGGCACCAAACTTGGGGTGGCGGTTAATATTAAGGAAGGGGTCCGGGTCTGGCCGGGGAGATGGGTTTCAGCCGGCGCCACCGTCAATAATTCTATGGGCTGGGAAGGCAGGAGAAGCAGGCGGCTCTTTGGCTGGCACGGCGTAAAGGGGACAGCCGGAGTGCAAATGACTCCCGAATTTGCGGCTAAATTAGGGGCGACCTATGCCTCAATGTTGGAAGAAGGGTCATTTCTGGCCATCAGCCGGGATACTAAGCCTATTTCCAGGATCATTAAAAGGGCCTTAATTAGCGGTCTCCTGAGCATGGGCACCGATGTCTATAATTTGCAGAGTATGCCATCTCTGGTTACCAGATACAGCCTTCAGTCCCTTGGGGCCATTGGAGGTATACACGTCAGGAATTCCAGAAAGGATCCCGGCGCCGTGGTCATAGAATTTTTTGATTCTGATGGCGTGAATATTTCACCAGTGCTGGAGAACTATTTTGAGAGCCTGTTCTCCCGGGATGAATTAAGATGGCTGACTCTGGCTGAATTCGGCAAGACCCTTTATCCCCCAGGGCTGATAGAATTCTATGCTAAGGGATTAATGGAATGGGTTAATGCCGAAGCTATCTGCCGAAGAAATTTTGCCCTGATAGTTGATTCAAGTTACGGAAGTGTTTCCAACGTGTGTCTGGAGGTTATGACCAGATTGGGCTGCCGGGTGATTAATCTCAGGCCGGAAGCCAAGTCCCTCGAATTTACCAAGGTTTACCAAACTGAGCACATTGCCCTGGAGGAAGTAGAAAATTTTACTAAATTGGAAGGTGATTTGGGCATAATGTTTGACGGAGAAGGAGAACGATTACTCCTGGTAGATAATCTGGGCAACCCTTGGAGTATGGAAGAAACGATAAGTCTGCTCATCTATTATGTAATTAATACCTTCCCTAAAGCAAAAATTGCCCTGCCTGGAATTGTTCCCCCACCTATGGAGGAGATGATAAAACGAGCCGGAGGAGAAGTTATTAGAACGGCGCCTACCCGAAGATCACTGTTAGTTGAAGCCAGAGACAACGATGTCCACCTGGCATCTTATGGTGAACGGCTTGTTTTTCAGCCCTTCCACGTGGCCTTTAACGCCGTAGCGGCGGCGGTGCTGGCCCTGGATATTCTGGCCAGGGAAAAGCGGCCCCTTTCAGAAATAAGAAAGGATCTGCCCAGCTTTACGCCTTTAATGGAACAGGCCGCCTGTCCGATAGAGCATCATAGAAAAGTGATGCGACGATTAATGGGAGATACAGGTGATGACCAAACCCAACTCAGGGATGGGCTTAGAATATTTAATCAGAACGGTTGGATTCTTATTCAACCTCAGCCTGACCAGCCGTATATTAATCTTTCTATACAAGCAGAAACATCTCAGGTCGGAGAAAAGCTGCTGGCCGAATATAAAGAGAGGGTAGCCAAATATCAATAGTTAGTTTCGAGTTTTGCTTACGTAACTACTCAAAACTAAGTTAAGCAGTTAGTTGGGAGACAAAGCAAAATTCCCTCTCCCTTGATGGGAGAGGGATAGGGTGAGGGTGAAATTGGCGGGCAATATTATTACTCTTGCTAAAAACCT
>JBFMHI010000213.1 GCA_040753085.1 bacterium
ACAAGGAAAAGACTTTTACCCCCCATAGTTGTGGAGATAATAACGTGATTGAGGCGAGGCATAATGTTCTCCAAACTGTTACCAGTTTTTCAGCCCTTTTTTAGGGGATTTGGGACAATGCCAAAATCCGCAATCCAAAATCCGCAATCCGAAATGAGCTGGAGGTGGCTTAGATGGCTAAAAGAGAGGTTAGAGTGATCTTCCCTGAGGAGCTTATTCGTGAGCCCCTCATATACCGAATCGGCCATGAGTTTAAGGTGGTCACAAATATCAAAAGGGCAAATGTGACCAGGGATTCCGGTTGGGTAGTCCTGGAGATTGAGGGTGATTCAGAAGAGATTGACCGGGTGGTCTCATACCTCCGAACAAAGGGAGTAAAGGTTGAGGTTGTTGACTCTTCAGAGCATATTGACCTTTAAATCTCGGATATCGAATGGCGAATCTCGAAGTTGAAGACTGAAGGCTATTGGACTTCAGCCTTCAGTCTTCAGCCTTCAGCCTTCAGTCTATTTACCCGAAATTCGCCATTAATAAGGGGGTAAGCGCTAATGAGCGATGTGGTCAGGGCCTACCTAGGGATGAAGGATAAACTGGTCGGCATAAAGATTAATCCGTCCCAGGATGGAGAGCATCCCAAAGAACCGGCCTGGTTTTGCCAGTTGGTAAAAGAAGCAGCCCTAAAGGGGAGTGAGTATGTAATTAACCTGAAGGACTTAGCCTGCCCTAACGCTGATATTACCCTTGGATTCCGCCGGCCAAGGTATATGGAGATTGAGCCGCGGATAAAAGAAGAGGTGGAAAGGGTAAGAATCGGCCCGGTGGAAGGAAGCAATTTGGTGCTCTTGTGCCTGAATAGCGAGCAGGTAATGACCCTGTCCATTCTCCTGGGTGGAATTACGGCTTCCTTTAAGGGTGAGATGGGGGTCTGTGGAGAGGCCACCGCCGCGGCTTATGAACAGAAGAAGCCAAAGCTTACCTTTCTCTGTAATGGAGCCCGGCTGATGGGGGGTTTCAAGACAAATGAAATCCTGGTGGCCATTCCTGTCCAGGAGTTTGAGGCCCTTAATCAGCGGATTGAGAATCTCCTTAAGACCGGCGGCAGCCTGTGCGGCTGCCAGGTGTCCGATATCCCAAAGGAGATGGTGGCGGCCTTTAGTGAGGCAGGATTTGAGAAAGGGGCTGACTATTTCTTTGGGAAGGTAGATTCACACCAGGTAAGAATCTATCTTAATAAGGATGAGACAGGCCGTATGCGGCAGCTTACCTTCTATCTCCCGGTGAAAGGGACAGAAGAGATCAAGGTTAATCCACCTTTTCAGTCAAAAAGGCGGGGTAATTGGACAGATATTTACGCCGTATTTGACATCGAGGCGCTGGGGGTTAATCTTTACACGGGCAAGAATATGGAGCAGGTATTCAAGACATTGGCTAAAAAGGCAACAGGGGGCAGATAAATCCGATTTCTGACCTCTGACTTCCTGATTCCAAAGGATGGTGCCAATTGAGGATCGAGTTATTTTATTCACCTATGTGCTCTATCTGTCCCCAGGCCAAAGCGGTGGTGAGGCGTATAGTGGAAAAGATCGGCGCCGATTACGAAGAAATCAACTTCCATTCCCAGGAAGGCGAAATAAGAGCCAGAAAATATAGGATTGATGAAGTTCCGTGTCTGATCATTAATGGGGAACAAAGGATTTCCGGCTTGCCAGATGAAGATCTGCTGTTGAGCCTACTTGAGGAGTGAAAGAGGCGCTGACCTCTGTCTTCTGGGAAAGCCTTTCGGATAAAGGAGAGTAGAAACAGGTGTTATTCGAAAGTGGTCAAAATAATGTAATTAATTAATAATTCTTTAATCTTTGTGTCTTAGTGTCTTTGTGGCTGAACACTTACAAAATATCTTCAATCTACACTCCAGATAAAGATAGCTATAGCCCTATTTATTATCCTTATCCGGGCTTCTATTATTGGTACCATTATACCAATTGATATATTGATATCTATCACTCCTGGTGGTTTATCACCATTCTGGCACTCATAGCCATCAACATTGTGTTCTGCGCTTTTAGTAAGAAGGAAGAAGGCTGATTATTTATTAATGCACATAGGCATCCTGATTATCCTAATGGGGGGAATCATTTGGTTTCAAGGAATATCTTGAAATGAGGAGGTGAAAGATGCAGCCTGATAGATTAATAGACATTCGAGGAGAAGTCTGCCCCTATACCTATGTCAAATCAAAACTAGCCTTAGAGGAGCTTGAACCTGGACAAGTCTTGGAGCTAATTGTAGACCATAAGCCGGCGGTTGAGAATGTGCCCCGAAGCATGGAAAACGAAGGGCATGAGGTGGTGGAGGTTAGTCAGATTAATAAGACTGACTACAAGATTGTGGTCATAAAGAGATGAGCTATGACTTTTTATCATAGGACTATGAGAATTTTTCATTTGACAAATAGTAAATAGTAATGTTATTATATAAGAAAAATATTTCCAATTAAAATACTCGACAATAAGGGGAGGGTATCACTATGAAATTTGGCATGCTGTTGACGACCAGCCCTGAGAGCCAGAATTCCGAGACGGTGATTAATTTAGCTGAAGCAGCGTTGGAGGCTGGCCACAAGGTAGAACTCTTTCTGATGGATGATGGGGTTTACAATGTGGTCACTGGGGCCGGTATTTCTGCCCGGTTTGCAGAACTGATAACTAAAGGGGCCTCTCTGGCCCTGTGTGCCCATACCGCCGAAGAGCGGGGTGTGGAAAAAGAAGACTGCCTTGAAGGGGTGGGTTTTGCCGGCCAGTATGAGCTGGCCTGTATGGTGAATGAGGCAGATAGATTCTTAACCTTTGGAGGATGAGGAAATGAAGAAAGTCGCCATTATTGTCAGGGCATTGCCTTTTAATACTATCCGAAATTCAGAGGCCTTAAGATGTGCGGTAGGATTGACCCTCGAGGAAGAGAATAAAATCTCGGTGATTTTTATGGATGATGGTGTCTGGACGGCTGCTTCGCTTGATTCTAAGGCGGCCCTATCCCGTGACCTAGATAAGCATGTGGAAACCCTGAAGATGATGGAAGTGGAGATGATGGCTGAAGAGGAGGCATTAGCCAGCCGAGGTGTCAAAGTCAGCCGCCAAGAGATAATGACCAAATCCAGAGAGGCAATTAATCAGGCTATCCAAGAGGTGGATGTGGTGATGCCTTTGTAGATTGGGATTAACCGTTCAGGGGGTAATGAAAGTTGAGGGGGAATTTTTGTAACTATTCAGCTCTTAAGACACAAAGATTACCAATAATAGCATACGGATTACACGGATGAGACGGATTGACACGGATGAGACGGATTGACACGGATGAGACGGATTGACACGGATAAAGATTTATTAGAAAAAATCCGTGAGAATCCGCCAAAATCTGTGTCATCCGTGTGCTATTCTATCATTCTCTTCGTGGCTTAGTGGCTTTGTGGCTGAACGGTTACGATTGGGATTGTCAAGATGTAACT
>JBFMHI010000214.1 GCA_040753085.1 bacterium
TTGTCCCTGTCCGTGCTTGTCCATGTCCGTTCCGTAGACGGACAACCACAAGGGTTGTCCCTACAGCCTAAGGACAGACCCGAATCACGGACACGGCTCACGGATTTTCCGTGTTTCATCTGTGTGCCTCTGTGGCTGAACGGTTTTACTATTATTCTTCTTGATAAGTTAAACTTGCCCCCAGGCTGGTCATAGATTCCAAGAAGGTGGGGAAAGTCACCCCCACGGCTTCGGCCGAGTCGATGACTGTTTCACCCTCACAGGCAAGCCCGGCTACGGCTAAGGCCATCACCACCCGATGGTCATCGTGTCCGTGCACCTCTGTCCCCTTAAGTTTGCTTTCTTCGATCACCAGACCGTCTTTTAACTCCCGCACCCGGGCGCCCATTCGGGACAGTTCCTGACACATCACGGCGAGGCGGTCAGTCTCCTTGATTCTGGCTTGAGGCACATTGGCCAGGGTGGTTGTGCCCCGGGCAAAACAGCCCACGACAGCCATCATAGGTAAGGCATCCGGGGTGGCATTCATATCTAATTCTACTCCCTGAAGATCTTTAGCCCGGACGCGAATTAGTTCCTTCTCTACGGTTATTTCTGCCCCCATCTGTCTAAGGTAATCCACCACTGCCTTGTCCCCCTGAGAATCGTTCATATCCAGTTCACGAAGCACCACCTCATTTTCACCCAGAGCGCCAGCCCCTAAGAAGAAGGTAGCCGAAGAAAAATCGGCTGGAATGCGGCGATTAACCGTCTGGTAGCGCTGCCCGCCCGGGATGTGAAATTCACGCATCTCATCGTGTTCTAATCTGATGCCCTGCCACTTAAGCCAATCCAGAGTCATTTGGATGTAGGGCTGTTCATTGAGCACCGGGACATTTACCGTGGTATCTCCGTCACTTAGGGGGGTATTGATTAATAAGCTGGTCACATACTGACTGGTTACGGCTTCAATAGAGGTTTGCCCGCCCCTGAGTCGGCCTTCAACCACAAAGGGCGCACAGCCATTATCCCGGGTTGACCGGACTGAAGCCCCCAGTTCATTGAGGGATTTAGCCAAAGGCCCGGCCGGTCGGCGACGAATCTGGGCGTCTCCGGTTAACACGGCCATTCCTTCCTGAAGAAGCGCACAAGATCCAAGGCCGACCCTTAGACTTGTCCCCGAATTCTGGACGTTAATTACATCATCAGGCGCCTTCAGTCTTCCTCCAGTGCCAATCACATGCCAGATATCCGGTTTTAGGTCAATGACCGCCCCTAAGTTCCGATAGGCCTCCACCGCGGCCAAGGTATCGTAGGAGTGAAGGGGGGCCAAAATACGGCTTTCCCCTTCTGCCAGGCCGGCAATAGCCACGGCACGAATGGTGTGCGATTTAGACCCTGGAATCGTCACCTCTCCACAAAGTCGTGATCTTCGACAAATAAACTTCATTGACTTATCCCCTGTATCGTCCGCGAGAAGAGCCTCGAGGCTGGATCCAGCATCGAGCCTCGAGGACTGTTTGGTGGCGGCAGGAGGCCGCCATATGATCACTTATTTAGAAAGTTACCACAAGACGCACTTCTTGTCAAGATTTTTATAGAAGCCGGTTACTTGAGAAGTAACTATTCAGCCACGGATTTACACGGATGAAACACTGATTTCTATTTTATCCGGACTAATCCAGTTAATCAGTGGCTGAATAGTTACCTTGAGAAATCGAATTACAACGGCTAACCTCTGCCTCCAGATAGCCGTATCTGACTCGGACGCCTATCTTACCGCCCACTTCTACCTGAGCAGGGTCTCTAACCACTTCCTGGCCGGGCAGCTTAAAGGTAATGCTGTAACCACGATCAAGAGCGGCCATCGGGCTAAGGGTATCCAGGCGGTCTTCCAGGCTTTTAAGACTGTTTTGGGAGACATCTAATTGATGCCGGCTAAAGGTGGTGAGGTATCTCTCCAAATCATCCAGGCGCTGCTGGTATTGATTAATCCGATCATAAGGGCGGGTAAGCACCGGTGAACTCAAGCAGCGGCTCAATCTGGCTTCGCTTTCCCGGATAAGGCCGTTTATTCCGGTCTTAAGTCTCCGGGAAAGTGATGCCATCAGGTTCTTGAGTTCATCCTTGCTGGCTACAACCAGCTCAGCCGCGGCCGATGGGGTGGGCGCCCGAAGATCAGCCACCAAGTCAGCGATAGTAAAATCTATTTCATGGCCTATCCCCGAAATAATCGGGATCTTCGAGGCATAGACGGCCCTGGCCACCCTTTCATCATTAAAGGCCCAGAGGTCTTCGATTGATCCCCCTCCCCTGGCCAGGATGATGACATCGACCTTTCCCCATTGATTCATCTGACTGATAGCTTCCACAATTTGGGGTGGGGCCTCTTCTCCCTGGACTAATACCGGATAAATAAAGACCTCAAGGCCCTCAAATCGCCGCCTGAGCACGTTAAGGATGTCGCGGATAGCCGCCCCCGTAGGAGAAGTGATCACCCCAATCCGCCCGGGAAACCTGGGAAGTGGTTTTTTCTGGGCCTCATCAAAGAGCCCTTCCTTAGCCAGACGTTTTTTCAACTCTTCAAAGGCCAGATAAAGAGCCCCCACACCAATTTCCTCTAAGTGTTCCACCAGGAGCTGGTAATCCCCTCTCGGTTCATAGACCGTCAAGCCTCCGTAAGCCAGGACCTTCATTCCATCCTTAGGCACCATCCGCAGTCCAAACTGCCTTCCCTTGAACATTACGGCCCTGAGCTGCGCCCTTTCATCCTTGAGGGTAAAATAGAGATGTCCCGAATGGGGCTTAGCCAAATTTGAAATCTCCCCTTTTACCCAGAGACAAGGAAAATTCTCTTCCAGAGACCTTTTAATCCTGGCGGTGATTTCGCTTACCGTATAGATTTGTTCTCCATTATCAAATAAAGATATCTTCATAGCCGGCTAAAATGCTATCACATTTCTAAACGGTTGTCAATTATAATCAGAACAGTATCTACTCAAAATCAGGCATCGTTTCAAATCGCTACTTGAGAAGGGAGAGATCGGTTTACACTTTTTGTTCTCCAACCGGAACACAAAAAAGTCCCAAACTGGCTTTCAGAGCGGGAAAAGGCTGTTTATGTTTGCTGCACACATTGCCTAAAATTGCTAAAAGTGTAAAGCTGCTATTTCAGCATTTTGAAACGATGCCGATTTGTTTTATCTTCGTGCCCTTCGTGTTCTTCGTGGTTTTTAAAAGATGTGGGTAAGGATAAGCTCTTGATGGGAGGGGTTAGGGGAGGGTGGTAGCTCTTTTTCTAAGGTTTTTAGCAAGAGTAATAATATTGTCCGCCCATTTCACCCTCACCCTATCCCTCTCCCATCAAGGGAGAGGGAATTTTGCTTTGTCTCCCAACTAACTGCTTATCTTAGTTTTGAGTAGTTACTCAGAACAATATAATTCAGGACAGAAAAT
>JBFMHI010000215.1 GCA_040753085.1 bacterium
CAAAAGCAGTTATGGATAGACTGGTTGGAAGCGTATCCCGTAGAGTGATGGTATCCTTCATTTGAACCTCCTTGTAGTAGTCCGATTAGTGGTGTGATTGGGATATATTCAAAGTATACCATCTTTGAGGAAATTGTAAAGCTTCTATTCCTCAGTTTTGAAACGATGCCCGAAATGGTAATGGGTCAGTGAAAAGGGGGAGTAACCGTTCATCTCACCACGGAGACACAGAGACACTGAGAAAAATCTAAAATCATTCTCCGTGTCTCAGTGTCTCTGGGGTGAACGATTACCTTTTTTATTGACAGACTTCTGACGGCGTGGTATATTTAGAGATCGGTGAGAAAAATATGTTAAAGCCCTTAAGAATAGGTATGGCCCAGATAAATTGCACCGTAGGTGACTTAACCGGAAGTACTCGTAAAATCTGCGAGTATATTAAAAAAGCGGAAGAATCAGGTGTTGATCTAATCTCCTTCCCGGAGATGGCTATTACCGGTTATCCCCCTGAAGACCTTTTACATAAGGCCCAATTTATTAAAGATAACCTCAAATGTCTCAAAATGATTGCGGAAATTAAGGCCAGCCCAACCATAATCGTGGGATTTGTGGATAGACAGCAGGATAAACTATACAACGCCGCGGCCATTATTCATGATCAAACGGTAGCCGGTATTTACCGCAAGACACATCTGCCCAATTACGGCGTCTTTGATGAAAAGAGATACTTCCAGGAAGGCCAGGAAATACCTGTCTTTATCATTAATGGAGTAGCTATGGGCGTCAACATCTGTGAAGATATTTGGGAAGAAGCCGGGCCGGCCAAGATCCAGGCCTTAGTGGGTGGGGCCGAAGTAATAGTCAATATTAATGCTTCTCCCTATCATAAAGAGAAATGGAAAGAAAGAGAAGAGATGCTAAGGAAAAGGGCCAGGGACAATAAAGCCATTGTGGCTTACAACAATATGGTGGGAGGGCAGGATGAGTTGGTCTTTGATGGTCACGGCATGATATTCGACCAGGCCGGAAGGCTTATTACGCAAGGAAGGCAATTTGAAGAAGACCTGATAATGGCGGATTTAGACCTCGAGGCGGTGGCCCAGGCAAGACTGGCCGATGCTGAATGGAAAAAGAGAAGTGCTGAAATGGAAGCCTCTTATGGAAAGCCGGTCGAAAAAATAGAGATTTCTTCTCCACCTGTTTCGGATAAAAAGCCCCCCATAGAGAAAAGAAACATTACGGCCTTTCATTCCGTGAAAGAGGTCTATCAGGCCTTAATATTAGGCACCAAGGATTATGTGAAAAAGAACGGTTTCAAAAGCGTGGTTATTGGTCTGAGTGGGGGAGTGGATTCAAGCCTGACGGCCGCTATTGCGGTGGATGCCCTGGGAAAAGAAAATGTTTCAGGGATATTTATGCCGAGTCAATATTCATCTAAAGAGAGTGAAGAAGACGCCAGGGCATTAGCCCAAAATCTTGGGATTGAATTTAAGGTCATCCCCATCCAGGAGATTTTTGTCATCTATCGTCAAGTACTGTCCGGGCAATTTAAAGGGTATCCTCAAGATATAACCGAGGAGAATCTTCAGGCCAGAATTAGAGGGAATATCCTGATGGCCTTATCCAATAAGTTTGGCTGCCTGGTCTTGACTACCGGGAATAAATCGGAGACAAGTGTCGGATATGCTACGCTTTATGGCGATATGGCCGGCGGATTCGCCGTGATCAAAGATCTGCCTAAAATCCTGCTTTATGAACTCTGCCTGTTTAGAAATTCCTTAGGAAAGGTTATTCCTCAAAGGGTCATTGAGAAAGAGCCAACCGCCGAACTGTGTGAGAACCAAAAAGACCGGGATGCACTGCCGCCCTATCCTGTATTGGATGCCATCTTGCAAGCCTATGTGGAAGAAGACAAAAGTCCGGAAGAGATAAGGGAGATGGGTTTTGAAGAGGGAGTAGTAAGAAAGGTGATTAGTCTGGTGGATAGAAATGAGTATAAAAGAAGACAGGCCCCGCCAGGGATAAAAATAACTCCCAAGGCCTTTGGTAAAGACCGGCGGATGCCGATTACCAACAGGTATGGTTTTTGGAAATAGTTGACTGCTGGAAGCTATTGCCAATTTCAGGTGGATAGGCTGGAAGCTGTCCCTAAAAGCCTTTTACCTTCAGTCGTTAGCCTTCGGCTTGCGAAAGTGGGGTGAATTGAGTGCCTCGGTCATCAAGGCCATCTTATGCTAAGCGATTAAAGGCTATCTCTAAGGTAAGCGAAGCCATTGTCTCAAATCTCTACCTGGAAGATATCCTCCGGCTTATTACTACTGTCACGGCAGAGGTAATGGGCTCCAGGATATGTTCTTTGATGCTTTTGGATGAAGAAAAGCAGGAATTGGTTGTCCGGGCGACTAATTCTATCAGCAAGGAATTTTATGAAGCCTATAACCAAAAGCCTAATTTGAAGATAGGGGAAGGAATCGCCGGAAAGGTCGCCCAGGAAAATCATCCCCGAATAGTGGCTGATGTCACAAAGGAGAAAGACTATAAATATAAGGAAATGGCCCGAAAGGAAGGTCTGGTTTCTTTGCTCTGTGTTCCTTTATCTGTTAAGGGAAAAGTAATCGGGGTCCTGACTAGCTACACCTCTTTTCCTCATAAGTTTACCCAAAGTGAGGTCGATGTGCTGACCACCGTGGCCAATCAGGCGGCTGTAACCATTGAAAACGCCGACCTGATGGTCAAAACCAGGATCATTCAGGAGGAACTGGAGACCCGAAAGCTAATTGAAAAAGCCAAAGGCATCTTAATGAAAGAGCAGGGGTTCTCAGAAGAAGAGGCTTATCGAAGGATTCAGCAGCAGTCGATGAATATGCGTAAGTCTATGCGGGAGATTGCAGAGGCAATCCTTCTGACCAAGGAAATCGAGGGGAGGGATTAAGCATGGGATTAGCCCTTAAAAAGGAAGAGAGATACACTTATCGGGATTATCTCACCTGGCCTGACGAGGAAAGCTGGGAGATTATAAATGGTGAGGCATACAACATGAGTCCTGCTCCAAAGGTTACCCACCAGAATGTTGCAGGCAATCTTTATATAAGGCTGAGAACATCTCCAGAAAATGCCTGCTATACAGGCATAGCCCCTACAGATGTGGTGTTTGATGAATACAATGTGGTTCAACCTGATGTTTTTGTTGTGTGTGACAGGGCTAAGATTACTGAGGACAATATTCAAGGCGCACCTGATTTAATCGTAGAGGTGATTTCACCTAACACTGAGGTGAAGGACAAAAGAGAGAAGAAAGATATTTATGAAAGATTTGGGGTAAGAGAATACATCATTGTCTATCCTGAGAGGGAATATATTGAAAGATTCTCTCTGGTAGGTGACAGGTATAATGGACCGGAGATATTTAATTGGGATGAGATAATTTCCCTCAAG
>JBFMHI010000216.1 GCA_040753085.1 bacterium
TAGTAATTTCGCAAACGCAATATATTTGCAGCTCCGTAGGAGCGACCTGTTTTTAGTAGTAGAGCTTGAATATCTATGTCTATGGAAAGTTTCTTGCATCTTATTTAAACCTATTTCACAGGTCGAATTCTGTTGACATAAGATAAGGATTTTGGTAATATATTGGTAACCGTTTTACCCCTAAGAGCCTGTTCCAAAACCCAGATACCAGGAGTCTGGCAGACGTCTGGTGTCTAAGGCCCTGAATGGTGCGTAACAGCAGAGGGATAGAGCCTGGGGTTTAACTTCCAAGGAGGCCTAACCATCATTCATATATTAAAAAATCAGTGTTTCATCCGTGTAAATCCGTGGCTGAATACTTACAAACAAATTTGAGGCGATTGCCCTGAAAGAGGTAGAGATTTGGAAAGATTAAGGCTAAAATACAAAGACGCGGTTAAAGCGCTGGAGACATTGAAAAAAACGAGGGGGCTTATTTTTCTAAGCTTCCTGTTAATAGCTATTCACTGTTCGCTGGCTCAAGCTGGCGAAGAATGGTTATGGGAACCGGTAAAAGGGATAAGGGGTGGTGAACTCAAGGCGATGGCTATTCATCCCAATGACTCCCGGATTCTCTGTGTGGGTTCCTCCCAGGGTGTTTATATCTCCCGCGATGAGGGCCAGCACTGGGAGGTAAAGCTGACTGGCCGGTCAATAAATACTGTCCTTATCCATTCAGACCACCAAATCTATGCCGGGGGTAAAAATGCCCTCTATCTAAGCAAAAATGAGGGGCAAGATTGGGAAGAAATATCCGGAGGACCTAAAGATATCCTCAGTTTAGGCTTCGATCCTGTGGATTCCCAAAAGATATATCTGGGGACAAAAACCGGTCTGTTCCAAAGTAAGGACGGGGGAAGAACCTGGTATAAGGACCCGGATTTGCCGGGTGAACTCACGGTCAACTTTTTGGCGGCTAAAAAATCAGGGGGTGGCCGCCGCCTCTGTCTGGCTTCTGACCAGGGTTTGTTTAGACAATCAGATTCATCCTGGGAAAGGGTTTTTGTCAGTTACACCCAAACTGAAGGTGAAGAGGGAACTGAGGAAGATGATATAGAATCATTAGGTGTAACAGCGGTCGTTATTGATCCTGAAGATTCCAACCGACTTTATCTGGGCAGGCGGGACGGTGTCTTTGAGAGCCAGGATGGAGGAGATTCTTGGAAGGCCATGACGAAAACAGGCATGACTGACACCCGTATCTATGCCTTACTTATTGATTCAGGGGATTTATATGTGGCTGCCCAAGGAGGTATCTTTCGGTTTTTACCATTAGAGGAAAGATGGGAAAAACCATATCCTGGTTTGCCTGATGAAAGAATAGTTGCCCTGGCCTCAAGCTCGGAATTTATCTGGGCCGTAGGCGACCAGCAAGTCTACCAAGCCGCTAAAGCGGCTGAGTCGGCGCCTCTGGTAAAGGTGGATATTGATCAGTTATTAGACTCCTTTTCTCATGAGCCCACTATCCGGGAGGTCCAGGTAGCGGCCATCCGTTATGCTGAAGTGGCGCCGGATAAGATAAAGAGCTGGCGAAGGGGGGCCAGATTTAAATCCATTCTGCCTGAAGTAACCCTCAGTTATGACAAAACCATCTACGGTTCGGCTGCCGATGGTACTATCACCGGTCCTAATGACTGGGGAGTCTCTCTGAGTTGGGATATGGCCGATCTGATTTATAATGATGACCAGACCTCTATTGACAACCGGTCTAAACTTATGGTGCAGCTTCGGGATGACATCCTGGATGAGGTAACCGGGATCTATTTTGAGAGAAGAAGACTCCAGGCCGAACTTGTCCTCTCCCCTCACCAGGACGTCAGGGAATGGCTCAGAATAAGGCTAAGAATCGAGGAATTAACGGCCGACCTGGATGCCCTCACCGGTGGTTACTTCTCCAGGGTGATGACTAAATGAGGGGTAGGCTTCTTAACCTACAACCTCCGACCCGAAACTCGGAACTCGAAACTAATTAAGGAGGCAGCAGATGAAGATAATCGTTTGTATCAAACAAGTACCGGACACAAGTGAAGTCAAGATTGACCCTCAGACCAATACCCTTATCAGGGAAGGGGTGGCCAGTATTATTAATCCTTTTGACAAATACGCCCTGGAGGCTGGTCTTCAATTGAAGGAGAAATATGGGGGTTATGTATGGGCGCTTACTATGGGGCCTCCGCAGGCGGAGGCTGTCCTCAGGGAGGCTTTGGGGATGGGGGCTGATGAGGCAGCGCTTCTCTCTGATCGGGCTTTGGCCGGCTCTGATACCTGGGCCACCTCGCGGGCCCTGACCGCCGCCATAAAAAAATTAGGGTCTTTTGATCTTATTCTCTGTGGTAAACAGGCTATTGATGGGGATACGGCCCAGGTAGGTCCGGAACTGGGTGAATCCCTCGGAATAGCTCAGGCCGCCTATGTGCGTAAAATTACCCCAGAGGCGGGGGATTCCAAGAGAATCAAGATAGAAAGGATGCTGGAGGACGGGTATGAATCAATCGAGTTAGAACTCCCGGCCTTGCTAACGGTGGTTAAGGAAGCTAACGAACCAAGACACGCCTCGCTTAAAGGTGTCCTGAAGGCAAAAAAAGCTAAGATACCTGTCTGGGGGATACAGGATCTTGGTCTTTCGGCTGATCAGGTAGGACTTTCCGGCTCGCCCACTCAGGTGATAAAGGTCTTTACCCCTTCCCGTCAGGGCACTTCAGAGATGCTTGAAGGAGAGCCAGAAGAGGTAGTGAATCAATTGGTAGAGAGACTAAAAGGCCAGGGTCTTCTAACGCATAGTGTGTAATTTATTTATTGATTTCGGATTTCGGATTTTTGTAACCGTTCAGCCACCAAGGCACGAAGACACGAAGGAGAAAAAAGTATGTGTTTTAGAGAGCAATAGAGCAATAGAGCAGCCGTTCTGGAACTTTCAGAAAAGTCTTTAACTACTGCTCTGCTGCTCTACTGCTCTATTTTTGTGTCTTAGTGTCTTAGTGGCTGAACACTTACTTTTCTTGTTCAGGTGCTCGCAAGAATAGCATAATGACGAAACTACAGATAGAATAAGGTGGTGATATAAAATGGTAACAGTATCAGTTGAATACCAAAAAGGGGTTTTGAGACCACTAGAAAATATCGAAAAATTCCAAGAGGGATCGGTGTTGAAGATAGAGATAAAACCAGATTTAAGACGATTAAAGGGGGCATTGAAAGGGTTAAATATCTCTTCTGGGAACATAGGGTAGAGTAGAGAACTGGCGAGTTACCCTCTCCAATAGCCTTAGGTGTCCTGCAATCTGTTTGCTCCCCGTTTCCAGGGAGTGCCTTAGGTACAGGCCGCCATCCACCGTAGTACTGG
>JBFMHI010000217.1 GCA_040753085.1 bacterium
CGTCTCCTTTTATAGGTTGCATAGAAAGCCGTTTTTTAGGAATTTTAGCTAACTTTTAAACACCTAAACACAATATGTTGTGGTTTCGCTAGGTAAGGCTACTATATAGAGGCTGAGTAGTTACCTCCTTTTACTGTCTCCGCTATCTCTTCTATCTTTTTACCGCACTTACTGCAAAACTTGGCATCTTTGTATGTCTCTGCCCCACAGTCACACATGACAATACCCAGGGCTTCCTGTGCCTTTAGATGAGTTCGCTCTAATTCCTCTTTCTTATCCTTTACTTGATCGTCTAAGCGGGTGAGGGCCTCACACATTTCCTTAATCCTTTCTTTATCAAAGGTAGGGCTGTGGAGATACATGGTATAAACAATATTGCCCAGCTTTTCTAATAAATTTCTCCTTTTTTCTTGAAATCTTCCTATTTCTCTATTGATTTTTGCAGTCTCAAGCATCTCCTTTGATCTAATGCTTGCGGCAGTAAGGCCTTTACCTACACTTTGTTTTACCTTGTCAAATAGATCAGCCATAACTTATGCCTCCTTAAAAATAAATTCTGGCCTTGGTCATCGTTTCGGCCATTATAGTACAGGACGGCCTAAATTTCTCCCTGGTTTCAACAGGGTTCGAGGATTCAAGGGTTTAAGGGTAGGTTTGGGTTAATATTCACTTGAACCCTGAAGCTCTATTGGTGACTCCAAACCAGAGAGGAACTTCCGCCGAGCTATACTAATAATCTGCTCAAGGATGGCTTCAGCCACCTCGATTTTGGGTAGCCTGGGCGTTTTGGTTATCTCACCGCTTCGGGTAATGATAGTCACAATATTGGTCTCGCTTCCAAAGCCGGCCCCTTCCTGGGTTAGATCATTGGCTACGATGAGATCGAGGTTCTTCTCCTCCAGTTTCTTCCGGGCGTTTTGTTCCAGATTCTCTGTTTCAGCGGCAAAACCAACTACGATTTGGCGCTCGCTTTTGGCTTGCCCCACCTCAGCCAAAATATCGGGCGTCTTCACCAGTTCCAGAGTTAAGCGATCCTTGTCCTTCTTGATCTTTTCTTTAGCTTGTTTTTCAGGTCGGTAGTCGGAAACGGCTGCCGCCGAAATAAAAATATCTACTGAGGGGAAATGATTCAGAACAGCCTCCCTCATCTGTTGAGCCGTTTGGACCTTGATAGTGTTTATACCAGGGGGTGGCTCAAGGAGAATCGGTCCCATAATTAAGGTGACCTCACCCCCCCAGCGGTGAGCCACCTCGGCTAAGGCAAGGCCCATTCGGCCAGAGGATGGATTGCTGATGTAGCGGACCGGATCTATTGGCTCCTGAGTAGGACCGGCCGTAATAAGAATCCTTCGATGGCGGATTGTTCTGAGGGCGGATTGTGGACTACAGATGGCGGATTGTTCCAATTCTGGCTTACAGATGGCATTTTTCAATGACCTTTCAGGAGACGGTTTATTTAGAGAGGCTCCGACATTTCCTATTATGACCTCAATGGAAGCCAATCTGCCTCTGCCCTGCTTTCCACAGGCCAACTCTCCTTCTTCCGGCTCAATAAAGAGAAAGCCGCAGTTTTTGAGTTTTTCGATATTGGCCATCAGAATAGGATTCTCATACATGGCCTCGTTCATAGCCGGGGCAATCAGGATGGGAGACCGAGCGGCCAGGACAAGGGTGGAGAGCATATCATCGGCCATCCCATTGGCTATCTTACCAATGATATTGGCCGTAGCCGGGGCGATCAAGATAAGATCAGCCCGCTCGGCCAAAGACACATGCTCTATTTCCCAAGCTGAAGGGGAAGAGAATAGATCAGTGATCACCGGCTGCCCTGAAAGTGTCTGCAAGGTGAGGGGGGTAATAAAGGCCGTAGCCGCTTTGGTCATCACCACCTGAACCCTGGCCCCTTGTTTGATTAATCCCCGGACGATTTCAGCCGACTTATAGGCCGCAATACTGCCTGTAACTCCTAAGACAATCTCTTTCCCTTTGAGTATCATAGCTTCAACGCCTGTCGCCTCCTTTGCCCCGACCTTCCCGAAAGCTCAAAGCTTTCGGGAAGGTAAATGCTTGTCCGCTATTGCCTGGTGTATGCTCCCATCAACTCTGTCTGGGCCAGGATATGTCCCTTCATTGCCTGGAGCAACTGATCCTTGCTGGCGCCAGAGGCTAAATTGAGCACAGTGTCTAAGGCATAGAATTTAAAGAAATAGCGATGGGTGCCGCCGGGTGGACAAGGGCCGCCATAGCCCAGCCGCCGCCAACTGTTTTTGCCGTGTCGGCTGCCGTCCGGCAGCTCAGCGTCAGAGGTGATGTTTTCCGGTAAAGTGCGGCGATTAGCCGGCAGGTTGTAGAGCACCCAATGAACCCAGGTGCCCATAGGTGCGTCAGGATCATCAGAGATGAGGGCAAAACTTTGAGTGCCCTGGGGTGGATCGCTCCACTGTAGCGGTGGTGAGATGTCCTCACCGTCACAGGTATACTTGCGGGGAATCGGCTTCCCTGTGACAAAGGCACTGCTCGTTAGTTCAAAAGGCATTGCTTGACCTCCTTTCTTTGGTGGAGCAGACAGTGTTTGCTCCGGTGTAGTTGGTTTAGATGCCGGTTTGGATGTTTCGGGAGCGGGCGTGAGAGATGAAGGCAGCTCACAGCCGTTCACGACAAAGGCAAGGAAAACCATAAAGAGCCACAGTGAAATGAACTTTCTCATTCTTTACCTCCTAATTTTACATGAACGCTCTCGGATAAAATTGAGCGTTGATTTTATTAACCTCTACACACCACAAACTTTTCCTTCACCCCCCTTGGTAAAATTTTCTCCTTCGCCCCTGCGGGGCTTAATCAATTTCCAATCCAATATTCCGTAGGTTGAAACCTACGGCTAAATTCCTTTGCACCTTCGGTGCATAAATTAATTACATTATTTTGGGACGGTTCAAAATCATCCATTTTCTTGTGAAACTTTAGGCGCAGTTAACCTTCCGCAGAAGTAGGGTGGACATTACCCACCAATCTGTTCGCCATCTACGCCTTTTTGGTGGGCGGTGCCCACCCTACCTCTCAGCCGCAAGCTTTCACAGTAAAGTGAACCATCCCATTATCGGGACGGTTCATAACCGTCCAATTTTCTGTGAAACCTTGCGGTTAGTTCATTATCGTAGAACATAGGAACATAGGGTAGAGTAGAGAACTGGCGAGTTACCCTCTCCAATAGCCTTAGGTGTCCTGCAATCTGTTTGCTCCCCGTTTCCAGGGAGTGCCTTAGGTACAGGCCGCCATCCACCGTAGTACTGG
>JBFMHI010000218.1 GCA_040753085.1 bacterium
ATATTCAAGCTCTACTACTACTAAAAACAGGTCGCTCCTACGGAGCTGCAAATATATTGCTTTTGTGAAATACTACAAACAGATTACTCCTACGGAGCTTTATTCAGGTTAGCTCCAGAGGAGCGACCTGTTTATTCTCTTTCTCACCTTCTCACCCTCTATTGGGGGATATTTGTATAAACCTATTTCACAGGTCGTAATTTTTTCTTCGTGTCCTTCGTGCTCTTCGTGGTTTATCCTTGATTTTCATCAAGGCAGGCTCTTGTTTACCCCATCCTTTTACCCAATTTGTGGGTAAGGATAAGCATCAAGGGAGGGGAAGCTCTTATGCCGACGCTGTCAGGACAAAAGGAGATGAAACTTAACCCATAGCACTAATCTGTAATGAGCTTACTTTTTTGACTTGATTTTGAGTAGATACAAGGGAGCTAAATAGATTGAAAACAACTCGACGACCCGCCCGCGGGTGCCCCGAACCCGAAACCCGAAACTTAAGAGTAGCCGCTATCCTCCAGGCCCGGATGGGATCGATCAGGCTGCCGGGTAAGTGTATGGCTGATATAGTTGGGCATCCTCTCCTTTTTCACGTGGTGGAGAGATTAAAACGGATCAAAGGAGTGGATGATATCGTTATCGCTACCTCTACCCTGGAGGAAGATAAAATTATCTTGGAAAAAGCGGCCGCTTGGGGAGTATCATCCTTTGCCGGAAGCGCCGATGATGTCCTGGCCAGATATGTCGAGGCGGCCAGAGGGATTGGCGCTTCAATAATTATCCGAGCTACCGGCGACAACCCCCTGTTTTGTCCTGAGTCCCTTTCTCATGCCCTGGCCAGGCATATCAAAAAGGAGGCGGATTATACCTTTATGGAGGATTTCCCTTTAGGCACCGGATTTTCCTGTGTGGCCATGAAAGCCCTTCTTAGAATCCATAATATCCTGGATGAACTTCATTATCATCGAGAGCATGTAACATCTTTTATCCATGCCCAACCAGAGGATTTTAGAATAGAGAAACTGCAAGCCCCTCCCTGCCTGAGACGGCCTGAGCTCAGGCTGACGGTGGATACAGAGGAGGATCTATCTCTAATGCGGGAGATTTATAAGAGGCTCTACCGGCCAGGAGAAATAATCGATCTTAAGGAGGTAATAAAACTCTTAGATGCTGAGCCTGAATTAGCCTTGATAAATGCCCATATTAGACAAAAAAAGCCGGAGAATAAAGATGCGGATCGTCTTCAGGGTTGATGCCGACCATAAGATTGGGATGGGGCATCTGGTGCGTTGCCTGGCCCTGGCGGCTCAACTTAAGCAAAAGATAGGGGCAGAGATTACCTTTGTCACCTCCACGGAACGGGAGGTCAGGCATAAAGTTGAGCAAGCCGGATATGGTCTGGCGGTGGTCTCATCTAAATTCGATCTGCCCTCTGATCTGAAGGGGGATATTATCCTGACCGAGATCAGGGACACGGAACTTCCTTATATGCAGGAATTAAGGACAAGAGGCCAGGTTCTGGTCACCTTTGATGACCTTGGCCAAGGTCGGTATGCGGCAGATTTGGTAGTCGATGCTAACCTTGACCCGGAGGAAGACCAGGATAGATTACAGATGGCGCACCTACTTCGTGGGTACCCGGGATGGCGGAATGGGACGAAGCTCCCCCGGTATCTGCTTGGACCGGATTATATCATCCTGAGAGAGGACTTTACTCGACTGGCTGACCAGCCTCGAAAGATCAATCCGGCTGTTAAGAAGATCCTGGTGAGTATGGGTGGAAGTGATCCGAATAACTTAACCGCCAAAGTGCTTCAAGCTCTTTCAAATTGCAATTCGCAATCCGCCATCCAAAATCCGCCATTAGAAGTCGATGTGGTTATTGGCCCGGCTTTTGAGAGCGAGAAGGATTTTAGAGACTATCTGGGCCAGACTCGAAACCTGGATTTTCGGTTCAGAAGGGGGGTGACTGCCATCCATAATTTAATGTGGGAAGCCGACTTAGCCATTGCTTCGGCGGGGGTGACGATGTATGAACTGGCCTGTTGTGGTACGCCGGCTGTAATTCTGGCTCAGGATAGTGTGCAGGTCAAAAATACCAGGCCCTTTTCTAAGGCCGGGGCAATAGTCAACCTGGGCGTAGGCACTCAGGTGAAAGAGGCGGAATTGGCCAGGGTGATTATGGACTTGATCTCGGATGAATCCACCAGATGGCGGATGAGTAAAGCCGGCAGATGCCTGGTAGATGGGAGGGGATTGTCCAGAGTGATTAAAGAAATAGAGAGACGTAGGGGCGAATAATTATTCGCCCCTACGTCTTTAATCAGCGAAGGTGATTTTAAGAAGGGGCAAAAATGAAAAAATGTTTGACATAGGGTAGGGGGGTATGGTATAATCTAAGATATGAAACAGGTAACCACCCACGAAGAACAATTAGTTGCCTTAAAAAGGATAGAGGGGCAGATTAAAGGCATCCAAAGGATGATTGAGGAGAAAAGATACTGTGTGGATATTATTACCCAACTTCATTCAGTAATTGGTGCCATCTCAAGGGTTGAGGAGAAGATCCTTGAAAACCACCTCAAGGGCTGCGTTATCTCTGCCTTTAAGGGTGAATCCGAGGAGGAAAAACAAAAGAAGATAGAAGAGATTATTGAGCTTATAGATACATTTAGAGGGAGATAACATGAACTTGCTTGAAAATATACAAAGATGCTTTGAGTCTAATTCAGTATTTTATACGAGACATGCCAAGTTTGAGATGGAGAATGAAGAGTCCGGAATTTATGGATAGAATATAAAAGGAGGAAAGAGTTATGAAGTGTGTTATTTACGGAGATGAAATTAAAGTTATGGAGCTATACTTTCGCACTTTTTGTCATTCCTGCGCAAGCAGGAATCCAGAAGCCTTGATATTACTGGATTCCCGCTTTGGCGGGAATGACGAGAGGTTATTGTAAAGTATTTGTCTTTCAAGTAGTTACAAAAAAGTGCAAAAGTATAGTCATTCAGTAATTGGGGTAATATCGATCCTCGATCCTGGATGCTCGATCCTGGATCCTGGATCCTTTACCAGCATCGAGGATCGAACATCGAGGATCGAGCATCGAGCATCCAGCATCATGTGCTGAACGGTTACCTTCCTTATAGGGAAGGAAGAGTATCTTAAACTTGCATTCCGCACTTCCAGAAAAGGTTTTGTGCTATTGGGCCAACAAGGCTTTTTGAAAGATAGCTTTATCTAATAGAAGCTTTAATTAAGAAAAGAGATTGTCACCTCACCATAATGAT
>JBFMHI010000219.1 GCA_040753085.1 bacterium
GTCTCCTTTTATAGGTTGCATAGAAAGCCGTTTTTTAGGAATTTTAGCTAACTTTTAAACACCTAAACACAATATGTTGTGGTTTCGCTAGGTAAGGCTACTATATAGAGGCTGAGTAGTTACAAAAAAAGAAAGACGATAGATTCGATTTCGTGCAAAACTTAGGTTAAAAAACCCAGTGGTAAATTTATCTTTAGAGGTAAGGTTATGAAGCCAGGACTATCCAGAAGGTTTGATGATAAGAAATTTATGTGGGATGGCAAGATCTATGAGACAAAAGAAGAGGCAAAGGAGGTGATGCAAAGATACCAGGCCAACAACTTCGAGACCAAAATGGTCGAGGAGGAAGGTAAATACCTTCTCTATACGAGGAGGGTGGTAACCGAGGTGGTGGTCGAGGGACCACCTCCGGTGTAAGAGGAACAAAAGAAGATTTTCGGATAAGACAGAGCAGAAACAGATTTTATCCGAAAGATAATGTAATTAATTTATGCACCGAAGGTGCAGAGGAATTTAGCCGTAGGTTTTAACCTACGGAAGATTGAATTGGAAATTAAGCCCCGCAGGGGCGAAGGAAAGGTTCGCGGTGTGTAAAGATTAATAAAATCAACGCTCAATTTTATCCGAGAGCATTCACAAAATTCAAAGGAGGTGAAAGAATGGCCGTTAGAGTTGCTGAAGAATGGCTGGCCACGTGCGGCGGTTGTGAGGTAACTCTGCTTGATGTGGGTATGCCCTTGCTCGATCTTCTACCCAGTCTGGAGTTTGTCCATATGCCGGTCATTATGGACCACAAATACTATGGTCAGACAGGCGAACAAGAGGGGCTTGAGATCCCCGAGGCCGATGTGGGACTCATTTCAGGGAGTGTGCACAACAAGGAGAATCGCCATGTGGCTGAAGAGATGCGTAAAAAGTGCAAAACACTAATTGCTGTAGGGTCCTGTGCTAACTATGGTGGAATCCCTGGAATGAACAATCTCTTCACTGTAGCTGAGATTGCCAAGGTCGTCTATCAGGATACACCCAGTACCGATGCCGCCCCTATGCCTACTAATGAAATCCCTGGCCTTGAGGACCGGGTCTATGCTGTCAGCGAGGTGGTCAAGGTCGACCTAAAGATTCCCGGATGTCCAACCCCGCCCGAGATGCTGGCCGAGGCTTTGACCTGTCTATTAGAGGGCAAAGAGTTCAAGTTAGAGGAACGCTCTGTTTGCGATGAATGCCCTTTAAAACGGGAGAAGAAGGCGGTGACTTTTATTAAGAGGCCATTAGAGTCGGTTGAGTTTATCCCCGGCCAACCCTTGCAAGAGGTCCGCTGCTTTATGGAACAAGGCTTTTTCTGCCAGGGCCCGGCCACCCGGTCTGGCTGCGGTGGATCTGAGAAGGTCCCAAGATGCATCAAGGCCTATATGCCCTGTCGGGGATGTTTCGGCCCCATACGGGAGGGGGCCAATCCGATGGTGGATATGATGGGCGCTTTGTCATCTATTGGGCTTAACCCGAGAGAGATCCCCGACAGGGTCCCAACCTTTAACCGATTTATTGGGGCCCAAAATCGTTTAAGACCCAGTATGGGAAGGAGGTGAAAAGATGGGAAAGACGCTAAGACTTGCACCCGTATCAAGAATTGAGGGGCACGCCAAGATCACCGTCCAGCTTGATGATCAGGGCAATGTGGCCGACAGCCGGGTAAACGTGGTAGAACTGCGCGGCTTTGAGAAATTCTGCATTGGAAGACCGGTAGAGGAATTACCGAGGATTACCCCGCGGATATGTGGGGTCTGCCCCTGGGCCCACCACCTGGCCAGTGCCAAGGCGACCGATGCCGTCTTTGGGGTGGATATCCCACAAGCGGCCAAGAAGATCCGGGAGCTGGCCTATATGGCCCATTTCATCCATTCCCATACCCTCCACTTCTTCATCCTTTCTGGTCCTGACTTCGTTATGGGGCCGGATGCTGACTATGCCGTCAGAAATGTCATCGGGGTGGTGGGCAAGGTGCCAGACATTGCCAAGCAGGTAGTTAGGATAAGGTATACCGGCCAGATGATGACCCAGATTATGGCGGGTAAGGCCATCCATCCAGATGCGGCCTGTCCTGGCGGCTGGAGTAAGCCGATTAGCGCGGAAGAGAGGACCCAGCTTAAGGAGATGGCCAACCAGTGCTTAGAGTTTGCCAAGTTCAGCATCGACTTTGCCAAGAAGAACATCTTCCCCACATACTTAGATACGGTCAAGACCTTAGGGGTTATCGAGACTGGATTCTTAGGGACGATCAGTGATGGTGGGGCGATGAACTTCTATGATGGGAAACTACGGATGATGAATAAGGATGGGAGCTATGAGGATTTCGGGGTGGCCGACTACTTGGACTACATCGCCGAGCATGTGGAGCCCTGGAGCTATCTCAAGTTCCCCTATTGGAAGAAGGCTGGCGGTTTCTCAATGGATCTGGATAATCCGGTAGGGATATACAGGGTAAATTCTCTGGCCCGGGTGAATGTAGTGGATAAGATCACCACACCTTTAGCCCAGGCCGAGCTTGAGGAATTTCGTTCCTCATTTGGTCGTCCTGCTCAATTGACCCTTCTACACCACTGGGCCAGGTTGATTGAACTTCTCTATGCCGCTGAGCGGGCCATTGAGTTATTAGCTGATCCGGATATCACCTCGATCGATATTCGAAAGAAGGTCACCCCTCGGGTAGCCCGAGGTGTGGCTGTAGTTGAGGCCCCCAGAGGGACCCTCATCCATGATTACACTACCGATGATGAGGGGATGGTCACGGCGGTCAACATCATCGTAGGTACCACCCACAATAATGCGCCGATCAATATGTCGGTCAAGCAGGCGGCCAAAAGCCTGATTAAGAACGGTCAATATGATCAGGGAATATGCAACCGTCTTGAGATGGCTATCCGCGCCTATGATCCCTGCTTCTCCTGTGCTACTCACAACTTAGATGGGACGATGGCCGTCAAGGTTGACATCCTTGATCACCAGGGAGAGATTTTAGACACCTTCGAAAACGGCTAAAGGAAAAGAGGCTCGAGGCTTGATCCTCGAGGCTCGAGGCTCGATGCTCGATGCTCGATCCTCGATTTTCGATCCTCGAGGCTCGATGCTCGATCCTCGATGCTGATAAAGAATCAAGGTAACCGTTCAGCCACAGATGCACACAGATGAAACACGGAAAATCCGTGAGCCGTGTCCGTGATTCGGGTCTGTCCTTAGGCTGTAGGGACAACCCTTGTGGTTGTCCGTCTACGGAACGGACA
>JBFMHI010000220.1 GCA_040753085.1 bacterium
TCGTCTCCTTTTATAGGTTGCATAGAAAGCCGTTTTTTAGGAATTTTAGCTAACTTTTAAACACCTAAACACAATATGTTGTGGTTTCGCTAGGTAAGGCTACTATATAGAGGCTGAGTAGTTACAATATATCAATGTAACTACTCAGGTAAATAGACTGAAGACTGAAGGCTGAAGGTGGAAGGCTTTTAGGGACAAGTGTGGTGAGTAGATGATTGAACTTCAGCCTTCAGCCTATCTACCTGAGTAGTTACCATTATGCATCGCAATATTTCGACCTGTACGGTTAGGTTGTAGACTACTGACGCTGAAAGCGTCGAATTTTAAATAGCCGTAGATGCAATCTACGGAAACAAATCGCCACGCTCGACCCTGTAAGGGTCGAATATTATCCATCGCCTAGAATTCAACCCTTTCAGGGTTGAGATGTTCGTAGCTGTTTCGCCTTCCACAGGTTTCACCTGTGGTTATGTAAAATTCAAACCTTTCAGGTTTGAAGGGAATTGCTTGTAATCTCTAACCGTACAGGTCGCAATATTTTAATTGAGGAAGCGGAGGGAAATAAAGTGGCTGACCAAAATGAATTCTATGGTAAGATTTTAATCTCAGGAATCATTACCCTGAAGACTGGCTTGCATATTGGACGTCCTCAAATCTATTCGGGAGTGTGGGGCCTTTCCGGGGCCATTATCAGAGATGAGCTGAGTGGGGCGCCTTATATTCCGGGTTCAAGCCTCAAAGGGGCCTTAAGGTCTCTTCTGACCAAAGCTTATACCAAAAAAACCCCCTCAGCTAAGTCTATCCATAGCTGCACCAAAGAAAAAGAATATCACACCTGCCCTGTTTGTAATATATTTGGTATGCCCACCGAGGCGGTTGATTTCGCCGTTCAGCCTGGGCGTCTTATTGTGCGGGATGCCCATCTTACTCCGGAATCGACGGCTGACCTCTTAAGGTTTGACACGGAAATACCTTATACCCAGGTAAAAAGGGAGGTGGCTTTAAATAGGGTTTCCCTGGTGCCAACAGTCAGAGAGATAGAAACTGTGCCGGCCGGTGCTGAATTCGGCTTCGAATTTATCTTTACCCTCTATGCCCCGAATGATCTTTCTTTACTAAATGAAGTATTTCTGGGAATGAGGCTTTTAGAAGAAGATTATCTGGGCGGCGGCGGCTCTCGGGGGTTGGGTCAAATCAGGTTTGGTCAATTTGTCCGCCTCAAAGATGGCCTGCTTAATTTTGACCAGATGAAGAAAGGCTTGAGAGTAGAATATCGATCCCTTAAATATTACCAGGGAGAGGCTGAACCATTGATTTTAATCCAGGAAGAACAGCCGCTTAGTCTTACCAAGCTGAAAAAGCAATTTAAGACATTGATTCAGGATAAGGTGAAATTATAGTTTCGAGTTTCAGGTTTAAGCCGAAACTCGAAACTCGAAACTCGAAATGATATATCTTTGCAAGATCAAACCCAAAGGGCCTCTTTTAGTGAATGAAAATAGAGCGGCTATTATTCATTCAGATACTATCTTTGGCCTGCTGATAAATAAGTCTGTCCAGTTGTTCGGTGAAAAAGCGGTTACTCCATTGACCAAAGGTGATAAGCCCCCTTTTTTCAACTCCTCGGTGTTTCCTTTTTATAAAGACATCCTTTTTCTTCCCAGGCCCTTGCGGCCGCCAACCCTGATAAAACAACAAGCAAATGATATGGTTATCAAAAGGTCCCTGAACGAAATCAAGTTTCTCTCGCCTGATAATTTCTTTAAATTTTTAGAAGATAAAGAAGAGGCCGAGAAGAGGGAAGGGAGTACCCTGATCGGAAGGGGCGGTCGAGACATGATGGCCAAAGATAAAATTATGGTAAAAAGAGATAAAGAAGAAAAAGGCTTGCATATCAAGCCGGAGATGATCTTTGACCACCTCCTGGTAACCCGGGAAGAGAGAAATGAATTGGAAAGGGAGGGCGTCAAGACTCTTTTTTACAAGTCATCTTTAGCCAGAGTCAAGCCTTATCCGGCCTATGAACTGAGATTCAACCCCAATATTGACGGCGGGCTTTACTTTTTTATCCAGATTAATCTTGATTCTGGGGTAAAACAGGTAATGGGGGCAGTAAGACTTCTTCAGGATGAGGGGCTGGGTGGGGGACGCAGTACCGGCGGCGGGGCCTTTGAACTTTTATCTCTGGAAGAATATAAAGGAGACCTTTTTAATCATTCTTCGAAGCGTGGTTTTGTTACCCTGTCTCTTTATCATCCCCGGGAAGGAGAGGTCAAAAGCGGCGTCTTAGAGGGAGGCGCTTATCAACTGGTAACTCGGGGCGGGTTCATTGGAATAACTGGTCTGAGAAAGAAGCGGATAAGGCTATTCTCTGAGGGGTCGTGTTTTAGAAATAGTGAGATGTTTAAGGGGCAAATACTGGACCTCACCCCGGAAGGATTTACCGAGTATCGTGTCTATCAGCACGGGATGGCCTTTAAGTTGGAATTTTGAAAATCAGAACACCGAAGACATCGGGGCGAGGTGTCCTGTATTCTACCTAATAGATGGAGGTCGGTTATGGCAGTAGCATTTGACACCTTACAAGTCTTTGACGAACTTAAGGAAGCCTTTACCGAAGAACAGGCGCATAAACTTTCTAAGGTCATCAAGGAAGCGCAGGAGATCCATCTTGAGGAATTGGCGACTAAGCGTGATTTAGCTGAATTGAAGCATGAATTGAAGCGTGATTTAGCTGAATTGGAACTTCGCCTCAAGCACGATTTGACGCTTCGACTGGGCGGCATGTTAGCCATAGGGATTGGGATTGTGGCTGCCTTAGTCAAGATACTGTGATCTGGGCCTTGATCAATTTACGAATAGCCTGGGTGTCTGTTGGCCTGGTGTTCTGTATTCTGACTATAGATGGAGGTCGGTTATGGCAGTAGCATTTGACACCTTACAAGTCTTTGACGAACTTAAGGAAGCCTTTACCGAAGAACAGGCGCATAAGCTCTCTAAGGTTATCAAGGAAGTGCAGGAGATCCATCTTGAGGAATTGGCGACTAAGCACGATTTAGCTGAATTGGAACTTCGCCTCAAGCACGATTTGACGCTTCGACTGGGCGGCATGTTAGCCATAGGGATTGGGATTGTGGCTGCCTTAGTCAAGATGCTGTAATCTGTGTCTGGTGTTCTACCTACCAGACACCAGACTACTCATCACCCGTTCAGCGGGCGCTTTGCGCCCGCTG
>JBFMHI010000221.1 GCA_040753085.1 bacterium
CGCTATTTAGGAGTAACCACATCAAGTATCAATTATATTGTAGCCAAGACCGAACTGAGCTCAGTAGGCAAGATGATCTTAGACCAATGGCTAAAATAAATTGCTTTCTACACCACCGTCCCCTATACCTAAATATGTTTAAAAGATTAATACTTGAACCTCAGGATGGGAGGCATACTTCCATCCATTTTTTTCTTCTGTTATTGTCCTGGATATATGGGCTGGGTGTCTTTCTCAGGTCATTTATGTATGATAAAGGCGTCTTTAAGACCCATCGGCTATATTCTAAGGCCCTCTCCGAAATCCGAATAATTCGCCATCCGCCGTCCGCCATGGGATGTCCTAAGGTGATCAGTATAGGTAATATCACCGTGGGTGGCACAGGTAAGACCCCGGCCGTGATAGCCATTGCCAGGGAATTGGTCAAAAGAGGCATTCGAGTAACTGTTCTTTCCAGGGGATACGGTGGCAGTTATGAGCATCGAGCCGGCATTGTTTCTGATAGTAAGCATCTCCGGTTGAACCCTGATGAGAGCGGTGATGAACCTTACTTGTTGGCCAGGAAGCTTCCGGGTGTGCCTGTTATAGTTGGCCGTGATCGAATTAAAACCGGTCGTCTGGCTATGGCCAACTTTGGCTCCCAAATCATCATTCTTGATGACGCCTTTTCTCACCGCCGGATTCATCGCGACTTAGACATAGTCCTCATAAATAGTCTAAATCCGTTTGGAAACGGACGTCTCCTTCCCAGGGGTATCCTTCGTGAAAGCTTGCGATCACTTAGACGGGCTGATTATTTTATCCTGACGAGGGCTGATCAGATAGCGGATGGGGGATGGGGGACTAAGATTGATACCCCGGCAAGTAAGCCAGAGCTTATTAATATCTTATTTCGACTCAATCCAGCGGCGCCTATCCTGGAGGCCATTCACCGTCCCATCGATTTATTGGATCTGAGTGGTAAAAGTCATGCCCTGGAAATGATTAAAGGCACAAAGATTCTGGCCCTCTCAAGTATTGCCGCTCCTGAGCACTTTGAAGCTGCTTTAAGTAAGTTGGGAGCCAGCGAGGTGTCCATAATTCGATTTCCTGACCATCACCCTTACCAGGAGCCGGATATAAGACGGCTTATCTCTATTTTTCGAGAGAAAAAAGCAGAGGCCATCATCACTACTGAGAAGGATGGCATACGTTTAGAGGGGAAGATTAAACCGGCCGAATGGCCATTTTTTCTAATGCGGATAGAGTTTGAAATCATTTCTGATCCTGATTTTATTTCTTCCCTCTGCCTCTTTGGGGAGTTAGGGGAGGGGCAAGATCCCGCTTGACAGATATAGTCCTGTATTATATAATCGTAAGCGCATCGTAACTATTCAGCCACAAAGCCATTAAGGCATAGAGAGAATGATGGAATAGCCCACGGATGACACAGATTTTGGCGGATTCTCACGGATTTTTTTCTAATAAATTTCTATCCGTGTCAATCCGTCTCATCCGTGTAATCCGTGTGCTATTATTGGTAATCTTTGTGTCTTAGTGGCTGAATAGTTACAGCGTCTCTTTTCAATAACTGGTGGTAACCGGGTTATCGGTTAGGAGTGACCAGTAATCAGTTGTTACCTATGCCAAACCAGATTAAGATCCTTCGTATTATCGCCAGACTCAACATCGGTGGTCCGGCTATCCATACTACCATTCTCACCAAGAGATTGAATCCTGAGCGATTCCAATCTTTGCTTGTCACCGGCCGAGAAGGGGAGCACGAAGGGAATATGCTGGATCTGCTGGGCGAGACTGACCTTAAGCCAATAGTGATTGAAGAATTAGGACGAGAGATTAGTCTCTGGGATGATTTAAAGGCCTTCTTCAAGCTCTATTGTCTCATCCGAAGGGAGAAACCGGATCTGGTTCATACTCATACGGCCAAAGCCGGAACTTTAGGCCGGGCTGCAGCTTACCTGGCCGGGGTGCCGTTGATCATTCATACCTTTCATGGACACGTCCTCCATAGCTATTTTGGACCGCTAAAGACTAAGATATTTCTTTGGATGGAAAGGTTTTTGGCCAAAATTACTCACAAGATTATTACTGTCTCTCAAAAACAGAGAGAGGAGATATTGGCTTACGGGATCGGCGACCCCAACAAGGTTATCTCTATCCCCCTGGGTTTGGAATTGGACAGGTTTATTAACCTTGAACCTCTTAAGGGAAGCCTCAGGAAAGAGCTAAACCTCTCGGGGCAAGAAGTGCTGATTGGCATTGTTGCCCGGCTGGTGCCCATTAAGGACCATAGTTGTTTTCTCTCGGCCGCTCGAATAGTCGCCCGGAGACACCCGGAAGCTAAGTTTCTTGTGGTTGGCGACGGAGAATTGCGAGAACAGTTAGAGAAACAGACTAAAAAACTCGGCCTGGAGGATCGGGTTATTTTCTTAGGTTTCAGGGGTGATCTGGAGCGAGTATATGCTGATCTGGATATGGTGGTGCTCTCTTCTCTTAATGAGGGCTTGCCGGTAGCCGTTATTGAAGCGATGGCTTCCGGCTTGCCCGTCGTGGCTACCCGCGTAGGTGGGGTTATTGATCTGGTCGAAGATGAAGCCACCGGACGATTGGTCCCCCCCAATGACCCGCAGGCCTTAGCCGAGGGGATATTGGAACTACTGGCCAGTCCCACGGAAGCGAGTAAGATGGGCCGGCTTGGAAGAAAAAAGGTCTACCCCTCTTTATCGGCTGGAAGGCTGGTAAAAGACATAGAAAATCTTTATGAAGAGTTGATTAGAAATAGAAGAAGAAATAGAAGAATGGATTTTATTCTTCACCGCGGCAGTTTTTTTATTTCTCCTTGACACCTAACTTAATCATGTGTTAAAATTTATCTTAGCTTATTTTCGGGGTAACTACTCAAAACTAAGTTAAGCAGTTAGTTGGGAGACAAAGCAAAATTCCCCCTCCCTTGAGGGGCTTATCCTTACCCACATCTTTTAAAAACCACGAAGAACACGAAGGGCACGAAGATAAAACAAATCTTTTAATCCCATCTTTAAATAATTTTTCGACCTGTGAAATAGGTCTAATAAAATGCAAGAAATTTCCCATCGACATAGATATTCAAGCTCTACTACTACTAAAAACAGGTCGCTCCTACGGAGCTGCAAATATATTGCTTTTGTGAAATACTACAAACAGATTACTCCTACGGAGCTTTATTCAGGTTAGCTCCAGAG
>JBFMHI010000222.1 GCA_040753085.1 bacterium
CATGTCCGTTCCGTAGACGGACAACCACAAGGGTTGTCCCTACAGCCTAAGGACAGACCCGAATCACGGACACGGCTCACGGATTTTCCGTGTTTCATCTGTGTGCATCTGTGGCTGAATAGTTACTATTGTTTTAGGTATCTACTCAGGCCTCCGGTAATTCGGTAATCACTGATCACCGATAACCGAGGTTTTGAGCTTAAGCATCTTCTGATACTCTATGGCGGCCTCTTCTCTTCTCCCCTCTTTATTTAGAAAAAACCACAGATTCTGATAACCGACCAAAAATTTCGGATCAACTTCTACCGCCTTTTTCAGGTAGTAATAAGCCTTCCCTTTATCTCCCTTTTCCGAATAGACCGCCCCTAAGTTACTATGGGCCGCCGCATTTTCTGGTTGGATTTGGATGAGTGCTTCACTCTGAGCAATAGCTTCATCCCATCGCTTCTGCTGGAAATAGATGGAGACCAATCTTTCCCTTGAGGCGGCGTCCTGAGGGTCAAGCTCAAGGGTGGTTTTAAACTCTGCCTCAGCTTCCCTTAGCTCTCCCAGGTCAAGCCAGGTCAGCCCCAGATTAAAATGGGATCCCTTGTGGTAAGGATTATTCTTAAGACATTGCTGCAATTCCGCCCTGGCCAGGGGTAAATCACCCATCTTTCGATGTAATAGTCCCTGGTTGTAATGGACTTGGGCATAATTGGGGGCATATTTTATCAACTTCTGATAGGTGGACAGGGCTTCTTTAGTATCCGGTATCTTTTCTACGTAAAGGTAACCAGCCTGGTAGTAAGCCGGGTAGCAGATAGGTGAGATGGAAATAGCCTGTTCGTATTCCCTGATAGCCGTGGTATAATCGCCTCTCTTTTCGGCTATATCGCCTCGTTTTAAGTGAAGGCTGGCTTGAGCCGGCCGAATGATAAAAGGGATAAGTAGAATAAGAAGCCCAATGGCTAATAATGAGTAAGCCACGATAAGTTTCGAGTTCGGGGCACCCGCTTGCGGCTCGTCGAGTTTCGAGGGTCGGCGTTTCTTGGATGGTGAGATGACTTTTGGGGCTAACTTTTCTGCCGGCCGGGCCATTACTACCACTAAACCGAGGAGCAGCCAGAGGTAAACCCCAGAGGTAAATCTAAGATCAACCGTAAAGGCAGAGTGAACGAGAAGGCCGATGATACTTACCAGACAACCTGAAAGCATTCCCCATTTTTTCACCCCTATCCAGAGACAGGTGAAGATAAACCACAGGAAAGCCAGCAGGCCCAGGATACCCATCTCAGCCAGTATTTCCATGTATTCTGAATGGGCATGATGGGTATTGTGTCCCAACCCGCCGGAATGAAAGCCTGCCGGACGAAATTGGGGGAAATTGATCATAAAGGTTCCCAGGCCATGTCCTAAAATAGGGGCAGCGGCAAACATCCTCAAGGTGCCCTGCCAGATGAAGAGACGAACCTGGATGGAGCTTTTTACCCCCTCTGGAGAAGGGGTAAGATCAAACCCGGCTGGTTCAAAAATCGAGGTAACCCGTTGAATTGTTGCCGGTTGGACTAAGAGAAGGAGGCCAATGCTTAAGAAGAGGAGAACAAGACCCACCGCGATTACAGATCTTGGATTTCGGATGGAAAAGATGACGATCAAAAGGATAATTTCTACTCCAAAGGCAATCCAGGCCCCTCTGGTTTGAGTTAGCCCAAGGCAGAGAATTAGGCATAAAGATAAGATTCCATATCCTACCGATGGCAGATGGCGCCCCCACTTCGTGGGTAGGGGGGATGGCGGATTTACTCCTTTTCGGACTTCAGGGCCTTTATTCCGAAATTCCGGGTACCCACGAAGTGGGTGCGAAATCCGAAATGAGAAGGTGATGGCCAGGGGAATAACCACCACCAGAAAACCGGCTAAAAAGTTAGAGTTGCCAAAGGTGGAGGTCACCCCACCGCCTCCGGTAAAGATATCATACCCGAAATATTGAGCGAGGCCGTAAAGGGAGACCAGAAGGCTTACTCCAAGTAAAACATTAAGCAAGAGGTGAATTGTCTGGCTATCTTTAACTGACACCAGGATGATCCAAAACAGCAAGGCGTAGCTTATCAGGTTGGCGAATTCATAAAGAGAGGCCAACTTGTAAGGAGAAAGAGCGGTAGAGAAACAGGCTAAAAGCAGAAAAATGCCTAGAGGAAGAAACAATTTTGGATTTCGCACCCATTTCGTGGGTACCCGGGATTTCGGATTCTTTATTCCGCCATCCCGGGTACCCACGAAGCGGGTGCGCCATCCGCCATAGAGTAAGGAAAGGACGAGGATGAGAATTTGATCGATAGGGGTTTTAAGCTCAGTGGAACGAAAGGTATAGGGACTGACTACCAGGGTATGAAGAATGATAAGCGTAATAAGCCCGATATGAATTAGAGACTCAAAAGAGAGTCGCCGTGCTGATAACATTTTATTTTATTATCCTACCTTAACCGCTTTTAAACCCTATTTATTGATCTTCTCTTTAGGGCCTATCCTAAACCCAAGACACCAGGCGTCTACCAGACTCCTGGTGTCTCAACCCTTTCACGCGCGGAGGCCTTGGGATAGACTCTTAGTAGCTGATAACCCTTTGAGCGACATTCAGTTGTAAGTTAAATAATGGAGAACACTTTCTCTTCTCGACTCTCAACTCTCTCCTCTCAGCTTTTTTTGAGTTCGGGTAAGATGGTGAGAACCATCTCATACCCGGCTCGATGCCGCTTCTCCATAACCGAAAGCCCAGCAGATACTCGTTTAACCCACCCCTTACCACGACGCTTAATCTCATCCCAGGCAAGTAACAGGTCTCCTGGACGCTCATCCGCTAACAGAGAAAATACTTGCGCCGCCTGCATAATGTCTTTCTCCATCTTATCGGGCATGACTACTTCCCGTTCTTGCGAGACAATTAGCTTGTGGAAGGCAAACCTTGCCGAAGTGGGGACATTCACCAAAATGCCGCCCCCATTTACTACCACCCCCTGCTCTGGGTTTTCTATCAGGTAGTCCAGAAAACGAAGAGGTTGGGCCGCCACATTGAACCGGGATATAAACTTGCATTCCCCAGTTCCAGAAAAGGTTTTGTGCTATTGGGCCAACAAGGCTTTTTGAAAGATAGCTTTATCTAATAGAAGCTTTAATTAAGAAAAGAGATTGTCACCTCACCATAATGATTGATATCTGAGGGCATCTTT
>JBFMHI010000223.1 GCA_040753085.1 bacterium
GGGACAACCCTTGTGGTTGTCCGCCTATGGAACGGACAGGGACAAGCTCTGTCCCTACAACTCCGCCTTCTGTCCTCTATTATTTATCCGTGCTAATCCGTGTCAATCAGTGGCTGAACGGTTACCACTTCTCGAATATCAAGATTTACCGGGCAATTTACCACACATCTGCCGCAGCCAACACAGGCGGCTTCACCAAATTTCTCCGGGAAATAATTAAACTTGTGCATTATACGCTGACGGAATCTCTCCTTACCCGTCTCTCTTGGCTGATGTCCTGAGGCATGCAGGGTAAAAAGCGGAAACATACAGGAATCCCAAATCCTGATTCTTTTCCCGCTCTGCCTATCGCCCTCATCCACGATGTCAAAGCAATGGCAGGTGGGACAGAAAAAGGTGCATATCCCACACCCCACGCATCTCAGGTAAATCTCCTCCCAGATGGGGTTATCGAATAAACCTGAGAGCCCCTCCTTCAGCCCAGAGACATCCAACCTATCTGATATTTCAGATTCAGCCGCCTTCTTGAGTTCATCTACCTTACGGATATCTTCTGATGAGGCTTTACTCAATCCCTGCTTCTCAAGGACGGCCTCCCCTCTTTCGGTAATGGACTCAAGGAGAAAGCCTTCTCCTATATCTACCCAAAATACATCTACATTCTCCTTATCATAAGGTCCGGTATGGAAGGAAGTGCAAAAACAGGTGGTTTGAGGTTCATTACAGGCCATCCCAAATATTAGGGCACCCTCCCGCTTTTCCTTATAATAGACATCCTCAAAATCACCTCCCGCAAAGACCTTATCAAGAAGGACAAAGCCCTTGGCATCGCAAGGACGAATACCAAAGAGGAGTCTCCTTCCTTTCATCTCCGGCTTATGTATCTTACCCTCCTTATATGAGAACATCACCTCTGTCTGGGGGAAGAAACTGCCTTTGGGGGACTTATCCGTATTCCTTGAGGTAAGGACCACCTCCCCTGAATTCACGACCTCCTCGAATGAGGTCCGATTATCTTTTTTTAGCGGGGCAATCAAGGTGAATTCCGTAAGAAGTCTATTAAGGAAACTCCTGATCTTTGTCTTTTCAATGGTATAGAAGGCCATGCCTTATCTCGGCCTTGGTCATCGTTTCGGTCATTTACGAATAGCCCACTGGCTACCGGGTGTCTGGTAGCTTGGTGTCTGGTGGCCTGGTGTTCCGCTTACCAGACAACCAGACACCAGATTACCAGATGCCTGCGAAAAATAGCCGAAACGATGACCCTCGCCCTTATCTCCTTTTACCTAATGAACGCTCTCGGATAATCCGAGGCTCTCTCTTTGCTCACCTTAGCAAACCTGCCTAATATTTTCCCCTATTTTTTTACCAAAGATCTCCCAAAAGCTCCTCAAATCTTCAAAAACTCGAGAGAAATCGAGAAAGTTTGGGAAAAACCCTATTCCTAAAACCACCAAAGTCTTCTTGGTACCTGTTCCTTTCTTTCTTAAACCTTGCTTAACAACCTCACAAAAGGCAAATCCTCAACCTGATGATATAATTTTTCATCTGCGGTGATAAATTCACATCCTAAGCTCAAAGACAAGGCAAGATAGACTGCATCATAAAAATACTAATCTTATACCTAAATGAAATTCTGCCTGCTTCCTTTATTATATCAGTAGTTGGAAGAATAATATTGAGCTTCAACTTACTAAGATTATCAATTATTGCTATCAGTTCTTCAAGGTCATTTGCTGGACTGAATCTAATTGCATTTGCCAATTCATATAGCATCAAATCAGGCACACTTATCTTTTCCTCCCCTTGGATGTGGCTTTTTTGAATCTTAAGTGCTTTATCAGTCCCTTCTTCTTTATTATACCATTTTACAATTACTGATGTATCTAAAACAATCATCTATTATCTCTCCATTTTCTAATCTCAGCAGTGCTATTCCAACCTTTACACTTTTTGGAAAACCTCTCTCTGATTTCATCTTGCTCTTTGACTGCTTTTAATAATTCGCTTTTATCCTCCCATTTGGCGCCTACTAGTAATTTAAATCTTCTCTCCATCAGCTCTATCGTATCGTACTTCTCTTTTATTGCTTGCTCACTTATCATCTAAATCACCTCCTAATCTATTTTGAACGCTCTCGGATAATCCGGGACTCACCTTAGCAAACCTGCCTTTCCTGAACCCAAGAGCTTTTTCTAAAATCATTCTCCGTGTCTCTGTGTCTCTGCGGTGAACGATTACTCAGATTTTTGTTATCGGATGATGGCAAGCTTCCCCTTCTTTATCCTTCCTTCATCATCGGTTATGATATAGATGTATACACCACTTACCACCTTTTCTCCAGAGTCATTCTTAGCATCCCAGTCAAAGTAGCCAGTAGTTATATCTTCTTCTATTCGCACCAGTTCACCGGCAATGTTGTAGATTCTTATAGTAACATCATCAGTCAGCATCTCAAACCTTATTACATTGTGTCCTTCACTCTTGAACGGATTTGGATACACGACTACATCATCAAGGTCTTTTGCGATGAATAGCCCAAAGGTTGTTAGGTGTGAGGTGTTAAACTTGGCAAGGTTATTTATCTTATCAATTGTAGTATCAAAGTCCCTTACCCAATCCCTTCCATTCCAGAATAATGCCTTTAGGTTATCCTCAGGGATATCTGTTCCATCTACTTTACCATCATTATCATCATCTTTATAAGGTATCCAGATAGTATTGGACTTTGGACAAAATGTAAAAAAAATATTAAGAAATCGGCGAATCTGGTCGAATAGTTGAGTATTATGAATACCAAACATTATACTACTCAACTTCACCAGTTTCGTCAAGAACTGTATTCAAATTTAACCTATCGGCCAGATGCGACGATGGATTTAATCGATTCATTATCGACGAACTCCAAGGCTCGTTCGGTGGTCGAATTAAGCTTAAGTCCTTTTTTCCGCCGTAGCTACAGCAGTGTGACTGACAGCGGAGTTCAGGAATCATTATTAAAGCCCGAAGGGCTGTAGTATGTTAGCCGTAGGTTTGAACCTACGGAACATTAGATTGAAAATTAATTAAGCCCCGCAGGGGCGAAGGAGAAAATACAGTAGTATA
>JBFMHI010000224.1 GCA_040753085.1 bacterium
ATTAAAAGATTTGTTTTATCTTCGTGCCCTTCGTGTTCTTCGTGGTTTTTAAAAGATGTGGGTAAGGATAAGCCCCTCAAGGGAGAGGGAATTTTGCTTTGTCTCCCAACTAACTGCTTAACTTAGTCTTGAGTAGTTACGACAATTTTAACTACTATCCCCCAAAAAATATTGAGAAGATACTAAAAAAAATGCTTGACAAACAAAATCGGATGTGGTATCCTGGTTACTAGAAGAGTAAAGGTTTTCTCGGAAGAGAAAACAGACTATTAACACTATCCTAAGGCTAACCTTCGGTGAACCGGATTTTCCGGCTTGTATTGGGTAAGGGTTGAGGAAGCCAACCCGCCTGATGAGAGCTAAGAAGGGTCGCCAAGCCGTGGGTCTAATTAAATAATTAATTAGACAGCCCGCGGTCGAAGGGATGGTGAAAGATAGAGGGGCCTCTCTTTAAGCTGTTCGAGGCGAAAAGAGTGGCTTTTTTTATATAAAAATGAAGTTAAGGGAAAGTGGTTTCACCTTAATTGAATTAATGGTGGTAGTCACTATTATTGGTGTCCTGGCCAGTGTGGCTACCCCCAAGTATATGGGAGTGGTTGACCGGGCTAAGGATGCAGCCACGAGGGGTAATTTACATAACTTGAAAGTGGCTATTCATATGTACTATGCCTATACGGATGGCCATTGGCCACCTTCATTGGATAAGCCGGCGGGCGGCGGGTTGCCAAACTTTGTCCCCCGTTTTATGGCGAGAATTCCGCGAGCCCAATTGAGAAGTGATGTGGTGCAAGATGATCCCGGGATCAACCCTGATAGTACTGCCGTTAATAACGAGTGGGGACCCGATGATAATAATCCCCAGATAACAGGAGTGGGTGGTTGGATCTATAATCCACGTAACGGAGATATCAAGATTAATGTGGAGCCTCACATACTTGATTCCAAGGGTGAACCTTATTTTAATTATTAAAATGAGGGGCAAGCATTCAGGAGCTAAATAGAAGCCCTGTAAGGGAGGGGGTTCTGGTGATGAGGATCATAAGGGAGATCGAAATCGAGAAGAGGAAGGCCACGGCGCTCTTTGACACAGATGCGATGCATACCTATGTTAAAAGAGAGATGGTTGGTGATAGACCAAAGCTCGTTATTCCAAGGCCATACAAGGTGGCGCTTGGAGGAAGAACCATCGAGGTTCAGGAACTATACCTCCTATTGGGCAAGATCGAGGAATGGGATTTGGATATGGAGGCAGTCCCGGTAGATGAGCTGGGCAGGATAGAGGGAAGAGAGATAGATGCTATTATTGGCGCCTTAACGATGGAGAAATGGGAGATAATCCCTAATCCCAAGGAGGGTACCCTTGACCTCGAAGGCTTAAAGCGGCGTGAATTTATAGAGTTCTAAAGAAATTTAGCGAGAAAGGAACCAACACCGGTGGGGTGTTGTTTATATAGAAGGGGTATTTAAAAAAATATAAGGAGGTGTTGTCTTAATGAAAAGACAAAAAGGTTTTACCCTGATCGAGCTGATGATCGTAGTAGCGATCATTGGTATCTTAGCGGCTATTGCCGTCCCCAAGTTTGTTGACCTGGTTGGCCGGGCCAAGGATGCAGCTACTTACGGAAATCTGGGAGCACTGAGATCGGCTATTACTCTTTACTATGCGGAGAAAGAAGAATGGCCAGGCGAGGCGGTAGCTGAGAATGATGCCATTTTAGCGACCGAGCTTACGCCTGACTATATTGCCCGGATACCCGAGGCTAAGTTAGGGAACAGTGGTTGTGATGCTACTGATCTCGAGAGTGACGTTGTGGATGCGGTAAAGGTAGCTGCAGATGTTTCCCTGGTACCGGCGAGTGTTACCAATGCCGGGGGATGGCTTTATAACCAGACGACGGGCGAGATCGTAATAAATAGCACATGTCTGGAATCCAAGGACGGTGGAGAAGAATACTATAAGAAGTAAGCTATTGCCCAGCTACTTCTAAAAGAGAAGGGTTGAGGGGACTATTTCCCATCAACCCTTTTTCTTTGTCTGACAGGCTTCTCTCTTCACTCCTCATCCCTTCGTGGTCGGAATTATTCGCTCTTTCAGAGAATAACTTTTTCCTTTTGACAGACTATGTCTCCTTTGTGTTTGCGCCTGGTTAGATTTTCGTAAGTGTTCAGCCATAAAGACACAAAGATTAAAGGATTATTTCTTAACAGTTTTAATTTTCCCTTCGTGTCTTTGTGCCTTGGTGGCTGAACGGTTACAATCGAATTTGGTTGACATATCCGTGATTATAGCGTAATATCTTAACAATGTCTAAGCTAATCCTAGCCTCTTCTTCACCCCAAAGGGCTAAGTTGCTGAAACAAATCGGCCTTGACTTCGAGACTGTCTTTCCTGGAATGGAGGAGAAAACCTGGAGGGCTACTAATCCCTCTGAATATGCGATGGAGAGGGCCATAGCTAAGGCAGTCGAAGTTGCCTCCAAAGTTAAAGAGGGGATAATCCTGGGGGCGGATACTATCGTCACCTACCAGGGGGAGATTATAGGCAAACCAGTTAGCCGTATCGAGGCAAGCCGGATGTTACACCAATTGCAAGGGACCACCCATGAGGTGATCACCGGGTTAGCCCTGGTAGAGGCAAAGAGCCGGCATAGATTGACTGACTACGTGGTTACTGAAGTGACTATGAAATCCCTTACCGAGCAGCAAATTAATAATTACGTCTCTACGGGTGAACCATTAGGTAAGGCTGGCGGTTTGGATGTAGCCGGCCGAGGGGCGATCTTTATTGAAAAGATAAGGGGTTGTTTTTACAATCTATTAGGTCTGCCTCTGGCTAAGCTGGCCGACATGCTGACTGAATTTTCAGGGTCAAGGAGACCGCCCAGGAACTTCCGCCGACCTGGAGAGTAACTACTCAAAACTAAGTTAAGCAGTTAGTTGGGAGACAAAGCAAAATTCCCTCTCCCTTGATGGGAGAGGGATAGGGTGAGGGTGAAATTGGCGGGCAATATTATTACTCTTGCTAAAAACCT
>JBFMHI010000225.1 GCA_040753085.1 bacterium
AAGGATAAGCATCAAGGGAGGGGAAGCTCTTATGCCGACGCTGTCGGTACAAAAGGAGATGAAACTTAACCCATAGCACTATAATCTGTAATGAGCTTACTTTTTTAACTTGATTTTGAGTAGATACGAATGTTGGTTGTTTGATTTCTTGTAACTACTCAGAACCCTTGAATCCTCGAATCCTGTTGAAAACAGAAAGAAACTTACGCCGTGCTGTAGGAGTTACGATTTCTGGCCGGATTTTGTTCCAAGGACGCAAAAGGATTTATTACTATGGACCTACGATTTAGCCTTACCTGGTCTCCCTGGATAGTGGTGGGAATCACCATGGCTGCCCTGGGGCTGGCAGTCTTTTCTTATCAGAAGACCTCCAGGCCCATTTCAAATCAAACCAGAACCCTTCTTATCCTGCTCAGGTCGCTGACTATCCTTGTCCTCATCTTTGCTATCCTGGCCCCTGTGCTCACCCTGAGCACAAAAACCAAGGAGCTTCCCAAATTAGCTGTGTTAATTGACACCTCAGAGAGTATGAGTATTGAAGATGAGATTATCCCTGATCAAGAAGGGCCAAAATCACGATTTGAGACAGCCAGACAGATCATCGAAAATCTCTTGAAAGGAGCCGGGGATAAATACCGGATAGAGATATTGGGTTTTTCTTCTTCGCCCTCTCCCTTTGATCCGGCTAAAAGTTCTCCGCAAGGAAAAGAAACCAGGCTCTATTATTCCTTAAAAGAGGTCTCTAACCGGCCGGAAAGAGGTAATCCGGCCGGCATTCTACTTTTAAGCGATGGCCTAGAAACGGATAAGATAGATGAAACCAGGCCGCCGCGCGGACTTCCACCGGTTTATACCGTGGGCTTCGGAGGAGCAAGGTCCGTCAAAGACATTAAACTCACTGAAGTAGAAGCTAACGAGCCGGCCTATCTGAACCGGGAATTTCCCATTGAGGTCAAAATAGAAACATCAGGTTATCCGGGTGAAGAAGCCTGGCTTATTCTTAAAGAAGGTAAGCGGGAGGTGCTTAAAAAAGCCATCCGGCTTAAAGAGGGCTTAGAGGAATATACGATCAAGATTACACCTAAACAGGAAGGCCGTTTTCAATATACTGTCTCTGTTTCTGAAAAACCGGGAGAAATAACCGCCAGAAATAATTATGCTAACTTCTCTCTTCAGGTGGTTAAGTCCAAGATTCGGATTTTTTATTACGAAGGTGAGCCAAGATGGGATTACGCCTTTCTTAAGAGGTTTTTTGATCGGACAGAGGACATCGAAGCCACCTGTCTGCTCAGAAATAAAGAAGGCGGATGCTACCAGCCAGACTCTCGCCAAGATAATAAGAAGGCCCTGACCTTTCCTGGCAGGAGGAGCGATCTCTTTGCCTATGACCTGATTATTCTGGGCAGCTTTGAGCCTGGGTTTTTAACCAGGGATCAGAAGGAGGCTGTGGTTGAATTTGTCTCTGAACATGGAGGGGGGCTGCTCTTTTTAGCCGGTCTATCCGGTTTACATCCCGGCGCAGAATTGTCGCCTCTGCTGCCCATCGTGCCGGGTGAGGCCAAACAGGGAGAACCAGCCAGGATTAGCCTTACCCTGGAAGGGAGGAACCATCCGATAACCAGGCTTGATCCTGATCCTGAGATTAACAACCGGCGATGGGAAGAACTCCCCTATCTGGAGGGAATAACTGAAACCGGATCAGTAAAACCCGGGGCGATTGTTTTAGCCAATTCAAGGCCGGATGATCAGGTCTTTACCGCCATTCAGAGATACGGCCGGGGCAGGGTTATGGTCATAACAGCCGATTCTACCTGGCGGTGGGATATTGGCCCCTCTGGCGACCAAAAGACACCCGAAGTCTTGCAGACTCCTGGTGTCTCACTCGACGATCAAAAACAACCAAACGAGGTATATGTTCGCTTTTATCAGCAGGCGATAAGATGGCTTTCCACCAAAGCAGAGTTAAAGCCGGTCAATGTCTTTACTGATCGACCTGTCTATCAGGAGGAAGAAAAGGTGGAAATTACTGCTACCGTCTACGATCAAAACTACCGGCCGATCGAAGGGGCGGCCATTTCCGGAGAGATTCTCACTCAAGGCCAGGAAGCCATAAAAATTGGCTTAACCGGTGGCCAAGGGAGATACACCACCAAGGTTGTTCCTCCCCGGCCGGGGAAATATAAAATCAAGATCACGGCCAAAAAACAAGAGCAAGTTCTGGGAGAGGCTGAAACCGACTTTATCGTGGAAGAAAAAGGCGTGGAATTCCTGAGACTTGATCAAAATAGCCACTTGCTTTCCTCCCTTTCCAGCCTGACCGGAGGAAACTATTTCGAGAGAAAAGATAGAGACAAGGTGTTAAGTAAATTATCCGAGTTGAAAGGCTCTATTAAGATAACTACTCACCAGATCGAACTCTGGGATAGATGGCCTACCTTATTTCTCTTTCTTATCCTAATAGGGACTGAATGGATCTTACGGAAAAAATATGGCTTAGTGTAATTGCTTAGTCATAAGTAACTACTTAGCCCTCCTTTGAAGACTGAAGGCTGAAGACTGAAGTTCAATTCTACTCACTGCATTTGTCCCTAAAAGTCTTCCACCTTCAGTCTATCTACCTGAGCAGTTACAAACTTTCTTGGTAACCGTTCAGGTAGTAGGTAATCGTTCGCCTCAGAGACACAGAGACATGGAGAATGATTTTAGAAGAAGCACTTACAGAGCAAATAATTGGGCCAGCAATAGAAGTTCATAGGCATTTAGGGCCGAGTCAGCCTATGAAGAATACCTTTGTCATGTTTTGAAAGACGGAATTAAGAGACTTGTCCTTTAGATTTTTCTCAGTGTCTCTGTGTCTCCGTGGTGAGGTGAACGGTTACCTTTCTTGTATCTACTCAAAATCAAGTTAAAAAAGTAAGCTCATTACAGATTATAGTGCTATGGGTTAAGTTTCATCTCCTTTTGTCCTGACAGCGTCGGCATAAGAGCTTCCCCTCCCTTGATGGGAGGG
>JBFMHI010000226.1 GCA_040753085.1 bacterium
ACCCCTCCCATCAAGGGAGGGGAAGCTCTTATGCCGACGCTGTCAGGACAAAAGGAGATGAAACTTAACCCATAGCACTATAATCTGTAATGAGCTTACTTTTTTAACTTGATTTTGAGTAGATACCCTGGAGAAAATACCACTATTTAGGAGGAGGAGATAAATGCTAAAGGTAAGAGATCTTTATGTGGAGGTTTCAGGTAAAGAAATCCTAAAGGGGGTGAATATGGAGATCAACGAGGGGGAGACCTGCATCCTTTTCGGGGCTAATGGCAGCGGGAAGACATCCTTGCTTCTTACCCTGATGGGGTTTTCCAACTATAAGATCACCCAAGGGGGAATTGTCTATAATGGCCGGGTGATTAATACCCTGCCCATCAATGAACGGGCCAGGATGGGGATAGGTATTTCCCTGCAGCGTCCGCCGGTAGTCAGGGGGGTAAAGACAAGACAGATGATCGAGATCGCCTCTAATGGTACGGCTGATCCGGAAAGTTTAGCCGGCCAACTTGACCTGACCGATTTTCTTGACCGGGATATAAACCTGGGGTTTTCCGGAGGAGAGATGAAACGATCCGAGCTTCTTCAGCTTATGGCCCAATCTCCGGATCTGGTCTTGCTGGACGAACCTGAAAGTGGCGTTGATTTAGAGAATATGGCCCTGGTAGGTGAAGTGGCCAACAAGCTTTTGGAGAAACATCTTCACCGGAAACGAAAGAGAGCAGGCTTAATTATCACTCATACCGGCTATATCCTTGACTATCTGGAGGCTGATAAGGGGTGCGTTCTTTTTAATGGCCGGATTGGCTGTATGGGGAATCCACGGGAAATCTTAGAGGATATTAGAAAAAGAGGATATGAGGAGTGTGTGGTGTGTAAACGATAATTCGATTTCGGGTAACTACTCAAGACTAAGTTAAGCAGTTAGTTGGGAGACAAAGCAAAATTCCCTCTCCCTAGAAAAAGAGCTACCACCCTCCCCTAACCTCTCCCATCAAGGGAGGGGAAGCTCTTATGCCGACGCTGTCGGTACAAAAGGAGATGAAACTTAACCCATAGCACTATAATCTGTAATGAGCTTACTTTTTTAACTTGATTTTGAGTAGATACGATTGCGGATTTCGGAATGAAGAACCCCATCTACAATCCGCCATGGGAAAATCCGAAATCCTCAATCGGCAATTACCAAAAGGGGGGTAACTATTCAGCCACTGATTAACACGGATTAGCACGGATAAATAGCAGATAGCAGAGGACAGAAGACAAAGGTGAGAGTAAGGGCAACCCCTTGTGGTTGCCCAACTGTGGTTGCCTTACAGACACGAATCACGGACACGGTTCACGGATTTAATGATTCATATATTAAAGAAATCGTAAGCGTTCAGCCACTAAGGCACAAACTCGATGCTCGATGCTTGATCCTGGATACTAGATCCTTTACCAGCATCGAGGATCGAGCATCGAGCATCGAGCATCCAGCATCATGTGCTGAACGGTTACAAGAAATCAGTGTTTCATCCGTGTAAATCCGCGGCTGAATAGTTACAAAGGGGGTAATTATGAAAAACCTTGATGAACTGGCCAGGGAGGCTGTTTCAAAGCCAGCTCCTCTGGGGAAGGATGTAGCCATTGAAGAGTATCGTCAAACTCCAGAAGCACGACCATACCTGGAAGATTTATCTTCTTTAAATGAGCAAGATAAACTTAGAATGAGGGAGGCCGGCATAGAGGCCAGTGAGGAAGGCCGCTCTGGGACCTTTGTTCAAATGGATCACTCGGTGGTTCATGCCGGTTCTCACCAGGAGGGTCTGGAGATAATGAGTATTACCTCTGCCCTGGCCAAATATGATTGGCTGAAAGATAACTACCTTTGGAAGGCGGTGCCTGTGGATATGGACAAATACACGGCGGCCGCCCAAATAACGCCCCACCATGGCTATTTCATTCGGTCACAGCCAGGGGTGAAGTCAACCTTTCCTCTGCAGGCATGTCTCTTTATAGGTAAGGAGGGGCTGGGTCAGCATGTGCATAATGTCATTATTGCTGAAAAAGGTTCAGAGCTTAATATAATTACCGGCTGCACCACGGCTAATTATATTAAGGGTGGCCTTCATATTGGGATAAGTGAATTTTATATCAAACGGGGCGCTAAGGTAAGCTTCACTATGATCCATTCCTGGGCAGAAGAGGTGATGGTCAGGCCCAGGACTTCCACTATAATTGAAGAGGGTGGGATTTTCCTCTCCAATTATATCTGCTTAAAGCCGGTTAAATCTCTTCAGATGTATCCCACTGCCAGGTTAGTCGGTGGTGGAGCTACCGCCCGTTATAACTCTATTCTCTATGCCCCCTCTGGTTCACATCTGGATGTTGGTTCCAGGGTTATTCTCTCGGCCCCCCAGGCACGGGCTGAGGTGATCGCCCGGACTATATCCGGCGGGGGGAAGATCATTGCCCGGGGTCATTTAGTAGGGGAAGTTCCGGAGGTCAAGGCCCACCTTGAATGTCGGGGACTTATCCTTAAAGACGGCCTCATCCACGCCATTCCGGAACTGGAGGGTAAGGCAGCCGGAATAGATATGAGCCACGAGGCAGCGGTAGGCAAGATCGCTCAAGAAGAGATCGAGTATCTTATGGCCCGGGGGTTGTCAGCCGGTGAGGCTACGGCCACTATTGTCCGAGGATTTATGGACGTGGGCATTATGGGCCTGCCTGGACCTCTGGCCCAAGAGATAGACAAAGCCATTAAGTCCTGTGAAAAGGAGATGCTGTAATGAGGCTAAGAGAAAGCAAATGAGGGCTGAGTAAATACGAGAGAGGGTATCTACTCAAAATCAAGTTAAAAAAGTAAGCTCATTACAGATTATAGTGCTATGGGTTAAGTTCATCTCCTTTTGTCCTGACAGCGTCGGCATAAGAGCTTCCCCTCCCTTGATGGGAGGGGTTAGGGGAGGGTGAAATAACAAGAGTAATAATATTGCCCGCCAATTTCACCCTCACCCTATCCCTC
>JBFMHI010000227.1 GCA_040753085.1 bacterium
GTCTCCTTTTATAGGTTGCATAGAAAGCCGTTTTTTAGGAATTTTAGCTAACTTTTAAACACCTAAACACAATATGTTGTGGTTTCGCTAGGTAAGGCTACTATATAGAGGCTGAGTAGTTACCTTTTGCCATTATGTTACTATTCTCTCCGATAGAAATTTGGATTTGTATTTATAATCGCATCTAGTATCCACATCAACCAAACCAGATTTAATTAAATGGGCATTTAAAAAAGTTTTGTTCCATAAGTATAGGTAACAAAGTAAGTTGTTTCTCTCATCGTATTTTATATGATCAAATTTTATGAATATTTTTGCCCATAAGTTTCTGTAGGGACAACCCTTGTGGTTGTCCGTCTACGGAACGGACATGGACAAGCACGGACAGGGACAAGCCCTGTCCCTACACTTCCGCCTTCTGTCCTGTGTTATTTATCCGTGCTAATTCGTGCATACCTGAACGGTTACTATGTTTCTTATCTACGTCCTCCCTCCCATCCCAATCAATGGGATAATTCCCATCAAAACAGGCCGTGCAAAACTCACTGCCAGGTTTGGACATTGAATCGAGCAGGCCAATAATGCTAAGATAGCCCAGGCTGTCTACCCGCATATATTTCCTTATCTCTTCCACACTATGGGTCGCCGCCAGGAGCTCCTTTCTGACCGGGGTGTCGATCCCATAAAAACAGGGGAATTGTATAGGCGGAGAACAGACCCTTAAGTGGACCTCTGAGGCGCCGGCATTGCGAAGCATCTTCATAATCTTACGGCAAGTAGTCCCCCGGACGATGGAGTCATCCACGACCACGATTCGATTCCCCACCAGGATATCATCTATGGGGTTTAGCTTGATTTGAACCCCCCGGTCTCTAATAGCTTGGGTGGGTGAGATAAAGGTCCGGCCAACATACCGGTTTCTGACTAATCCCCAATGGTAAGGGATGCCTGACTCCCTGGCATAACCCATGGCCGCCTGGATTCCGGCGTCAGGGATCGGTATAACCAGATCAGCTTCAGCCGGATGCTCCCTGGCCAATTGGCGCCCCATCTCAATTCGGACCTGATACATATTTTCTCCGAAGAGGTTTGAATCCGGTCGGGCCAGGTAGATAGTTTCAAAGATACATAAAGCCCTTCGATCGGTGTCAGCGCTTATTTTCATAGACCTGAAGCCGTTCTCATCAATGATCACCATCTCCCCTGGTTCTACTTCCCTGATAAAAACTCCGCCAACCAGGTCTAGGGCGCAGCTCTCCGAGGCCAGGATATATGAAAAATCAGCCCGGCCAAGACACAAGGGCCTAAAACCATAAGGGTCTCTCAGGCCAATTAGTTTGTTGGGGGTAAGAAAGAGGAGGGAATAGGCCCCTTTGACCTTTTTCAGGATTTCTATAATAGCTTCCTCCAGGATTTCGTTTTTAGACCTGGCCAGGAGATGGAGAAAGTCTTCAGAATCGCAAGTAGTTTGAAAGATCGCCCCCTCTGCTTCCAACTCTTTTCTAATGGCCTCACCATTGACCAGGTTCCCATTATGGGCAATAGCTAGATCTCCCCGGGCACAAGTCACCATTAAGGGCTGCGCATTTTCTACCCGACTCCCCCCGGCCGTGGAATAGCGAACGTGGCCAATGGCCATTTCTCCGTATAGATTATTTAGAATTTGATCATCAAAGATGTCGGCTACCAGGCCCATCTGCTTGTGGGAGTTGAGTCGGTGTCCATTCGAGACAGTGATTCCGGCGCTTTCCTGTCCCCGGTGTTGGAGGGCAAAGAGGCCCAGATAGGTCATCTTAGCCGCCTCAGGATGACCAAAGATACCAAATATCCCGCATTCTTCTTTTAGTTTGTCCATCGCTCTCATTTCATTCCACCCTCCGCCTTCCGCCACTCATTATTCGTAACCGTTCAGCCACAGATGCACACAGATAAAACACGGAAAATCCGTGAGCCGTGTCCGTGATTCGGGTCTGTCCTTAGGCTGTAGGGACAACCCTTGTGGTTGTCCGTCTACGGAACGGATATGGACAAGCACGGACAGGGACAAGCCCTGTCCCTCCACTTCCGCCTTCTGTCCTGTGTTATTTATCCGTGCTAATCCGTGCAGCTATACCTGAACGGTTACCCTTATTCTTCCTTGAAGTAAAACCCACAGGTGTTACCTACTTCCTTCAGACATCTTTCATCTATGGGAAAGGCCCTACATTGGGCCAAACGGTTCTCATAAATAAGGCATTTATTTTTCCCTTCGAGAAAGGGACACCGAAAAACGAGTTGGCAGCATGCGCCGCATCTTTGACATTTCCCCTGGCGGCGTTTCAACTGTTCTTCCAGATATTTCTTGCCGGCAAGGGCAATCAAGAATCGGCGAATCTTCCCCATGCCTTGTCTTAACCTCGTAGCGATTTTACTCCCCCCTTTATTATTAAGCGAACGCTCTCGGATAAAATTGAGCGTTAATTTTACTACAGTTACAGTTACTCACCTTTACACTTTACCCCCTCACCCTAACCCTCTCCCCGATGGGTAGAGGGAACTTTTTCCTGAACGCAAGTTGCAAACAGCCAACAAATTTTACCCTCATACTCCCTCTTGTACCCTCTTGCGTTCCCTGATATTCTATCCGAGGATCTTCATTGAACAATGACCACCATAAAAGCAAAGATTACCGCCGAGAAGACGCTGAGGGTAGAGATACGTCCTCCTACCCTTTGTCCTAACCCCTAACATCTACTGTATCTACTCAAAATCAAGTTAAAAAAGTAAGCTCATTACAGATTATAGTGCTATGGGTTAAGTTTCATCTCCTTTTGTCCTGACAGCGTCGGCATAAGAGCTTCCCCTCCCTTGATGGGAGG
>JBFMHI010000228.1 GCA_040753085.1 bacterium
ACGGGCGGTGGTAGAGATCCGGATTTACAGCCTCGCCGGACATTTGATCAGGAGCATTGAGCTGGGCGAGCGTGGGCCGGGGAGTTATCTGACCAGGAAGGAGGCGGCCCATTGGGACGGTAAGGATGATGAAGGAAAGGAGGTTTCCCGTGGCATATATCTTTATCAACTTCGGGCTGGACCTTATATCTCGACCAGGAAGATGATCATACTCAAGTGATTGCGGATTGCGGATTGCGGATTGCGGATTGTAAATAATCTCTCGCAAAGGCGCAAAGGATCAGGGATACAGTAAATTCACCGCAAAGAGACGCCGAGGACGCAGAGGAAAGAAAGAAAACCTTGGCGATCTCTGCGGTCTCAGTGGTAAAAAAAATATAGGCCTTCGTTTGAGCCAATAGCGCACCTTCCCGAAAGCTGGGGACATGGGGACGGGACGTAGTTAAAAAACGTGGGTCAACGTGAATTCGTGGGGTAATATTGTAAGTGTTCAGGTATCAGGTGTCAGCCGTCAACAGTGAGCTAACCAGTGATGCCTGACACCCGATACCTGAGGGCGTTTACCCCTCGAATCCACGTTGAGCCAAAAACGTAAAAAACAGAGGAGGCGATCAAGAAAAAATGGAGGATTTGAGGTTAAAGGTAGTTGACAAATAGGGGGGTATGATAAAATGATGCTCAGTTTGAGGGGGAAAAATCAAGTTGAATGGCAAATCGGATTTGGTTCAATTTGCAGTCTGTAATTCGAAATTGAAAGAGGAAGCAAGGATGGGCGGACTTTGGATGCGGGGGGAAAGGTTTTAAGTCCGCGATCCGAAATCTCGGGTACCCACGAAGTGGGTGCGCAATCCAAATGAAAGGGGGATGAAGATGATGATGAAATCCGGAAGGTGGATAATGGTGGGGAGTCTGGTCTCAATCCTGATGATGGGGGGGCTGGGGTTGGCTATGGGGAAAAAGCCTGCTAAGAGTGAGGAGCCAGCAGAGGTAGAAAGACTTCAAGCAGATGTTCAGACAAATACTGAAGTTGTTGAGGGTAAAGTTGAACAGGTAAAGAGTGAGATGGATGAAACTAAAGAGGAAGAGCATTCTGCTCAAGATCAGTCAGGATATCCGGACTGGTGGAAGAAGGAGATTAAGGCAATTGTAATCCCACGACCTGATACCCCTACTACAGTTTTGGAAAAAAAGAGGGTTGAGATTTTTAAGGAGATGGGATGGAAAGAGGGGGAATATGAGAATGAAAAAGAAGAGTTGCAAACTAAACGTTGTTTCCATCCATCATTTCTTAATAAAGCTGATACACTGCTTCTTCCTGATGCAGGTAGATTGGGAGATACAACGACCATAAGACCGTTGACAGAATATATCTTTAATGAGAAGGTGCAAGAGGATGGCAGAAGAGCGGCGGTTGAGGCATTAGGACAGATTGGGAGGAGAACAGGAAGTAATAAAAAGGTGGCTTCTATTTTGAAAAGGCTGTTAGAAGACGAATCTCAAAAAATGCGGTTTTGTGTTATGCGGGCTCTTTATGATTTGGAAGAGAAAGATAACGCTTTTGAGGAAATGGACAAACTTGCAAGGGAAGGACATCACGCTGTTTTTATCCCAACGGAAGATCGTAAGGCATATTTTGATCCTGATGCAAAACCAACGTTACTAAAAATAATAAATTATAAAAATGACGTGGCACGGATAATGGCAGCGTATTATCTTGTTATGATAGGGGAGAAAGCAACTGCAGAGAAAATTGCATTAGAGTATAAGGCGATGGATTTGAAAGAGATAGATTATTCAGAGCCTAATGCCAAACTCACAGAGAATGATACTATCATGAGTTATGTTAAACGTATTCTTGCGCAAATAAGAAAGGAGGAGAAATGATGCGATTAACAAAACCTATCTCCTTTCTTATCTTATTTCTGACTGTTTTCTTTAGCTCTACGGATGTGATAAGTTATGATAAGGTTACTGCTGAGAGATACTTGGAACGATATTGGAATAAAAATGGCCCGAATGGATATAATTCTCCCCCTTTTGAAGACTACAGCGCTTCAGGTGAAGGAGGTGACTGCGCGAATTTTGGTTCACAGGCGTTGATTGCAGGAAATATTCTCTTTAAGCAAAAGAATGTTGGTTTCAACCTTAGTCAACATAAGGGTGCTATAACTGCGGCCAATCAATTAAGACGCTATCTGGAAGAAAGTTTGGATGCTCAAGTAGCTGAAAAAGGCATTAATGAGACAAATACTTACAAAAGTTTTATGCAGACCGGAGATATAACCTTCTGGATACATCACTATGGCGATGAAGACTTTCATTGGGACCCTCCACCACCACCCCATGCACGCGTTCCATCTTCTGATCCCAGGTATGGTCGATCTTTTAATGATTACGCCAGGCATACCTTAGTGATAAACGAGGACACAGGTAGTGATCTACTTTATAGTTGTCATTCAGGTGATCTTTACAGGGAGTCCTTACAAAATCATGAAGGTGGTATGTGGCAAACCTTGTATCTCCGTTACCTCCATTTACCCGATGCCCCAATAATCAAGTATATGGAAGTGACGCAGGTGCAGGAGGGAAGAGATACTACTGTCTATGACTTGCATTCCGCACTTGTAAAACAGGGTTATATGTGGTAAAATAGTAACGCATAGCCAGCAATAAACACAGCAATAAAGAAAGCAGAGGTCCTACCAATGATCAAAGCACTTAATGAAGTAGAA
>JBFMHI010000229.1 GCA_040753085.1 bacterium
TGGCGAACCTTGTTGGACTACCCACCGCTCCAATAGATAACACACTGCCAACTCTACCGTTTTGCTTTTCCAACCTCGGGGCTTCCTCCGAGGCGTTACCGGTTGCTTGTGGTAGAGACAAAACTGCGCTGTGCTCTAAAAGTGTAAACCGATCTCTCCCTTCTCAAGTAGCGATTTGAAACGATGCCGAAATTAATTAAGCCCCGCAGGGGCGAAGGAGAAAATTCGACCTGTGCGAGATCTCTACTGCGAATGAGAAAACCGCTTCTATTCTCTGGGCAACCACAGGGGGTTGTCCCTACTATTTATCTCCCAGTATCCAAAGATGGCAAGTCGCTGCAGTCTATAGTCCTATCACTGCTTATAATTCTTAACTGCACAGGTCGAAAAATTTATCAAAAAGCATTACAGATTAAATTATTACAAAAGTCCAAGAGACTCACAAAACCCCCACCTGCCTTAACACAGTTGCTAATCTTGGTTCTTGCAAGGCATATTCCTTTAATGCCTTCTCTATTCTTTCTTCCCTTTCCTCAAGCTCCTTTGCCTTTTTGACCGCAGGGGCAAGAGCTGTCCTTCTATCCCAGATGACAAAGCCAATGAGGGCAAACATCCCTGCTAAGATGACATAGAGAAGGTCTTGTAAATTATCTATCCTTGTATTCATCTCCTGTCTTAGATCATCTATCCTTGTATTCATCTCCTGCCTTAGGTCATCTATCCTTGGATTCATCTCCTGCCTTAAGGCTTGCACCTCTTCCTTTACAATCTTCCTTATCTCATCAATATCCTGCTTACTCAAATCTGCATATACAGGGGATACCAAAAACATCACTAATGCTATTACGCTAAAGACCTTTTTCATCCTTTTCCCTCCTCTATGCCTCAGGTGACCTTATAAACCTCCCTGTATTTCTGACCATCTATTTTACGTTATCCCCATACCCTTTGTCAAGAAAAATCGGCATTGTCGGGACGGTTCAAAATCATCCATTTTCTTGTGAAACTTTAGGCGCGGTTAACCTTCCGCAGAAGTAGGGTGGACATTACCCACCAATCTGTTCGCCATCTACGCCTTTTTGGTGGGCGGTGCCCACCCTACCTCTCAGCCGCAAGCTTTCACAGTAAAGTGAACCATCCCGAAAAATCTATTGACAGGCTGACCGAAAATTACAGAAAAGCGTAATCGTTCACCACGGAGACACTGAGACACGGAGAATGATTTTAGAAAAAGTACTTACAGAGCAAATAATTGGGTCAGCAATATGAAGTTTATAGGCATTTAGGCCCTGGCTTATTAGAGTCAGCCTACGAAAAATGCCTTTGCCATGAACTCTATTTGCGTGGTCTAAATTTTGAACGACAAAGGCCTCATTAAGAGACTTGTCCTTTAGATTTTTCTCAGTGTCTCTGTGTCTCCGGGGTGAGGTGAACGGTTACTTCCATCGTTCACTCTACCTACTGTTCAACGTAAGTAGGCCACCAAGCGATTACTGACCTCCCCCGAAATATGGAGAAGATACGCCTCAGTTCCCCCAATAATACATTGCCCCCTCTGTCTTGGGAGAAAAGAGCTTGCTGGTCGCTTCAGAAAATAGTTCTGAAAAAGGAAAGGCCTTCTTTTCACGGATGATCTTTGGCTTTCCTTCAATCCCCACGCGCTTAGCCGCCCACGATATGGCGTCATTCAGATTCCCCAGCCTGTCTACCAAACCTATAGCCAGGGCTTGACGACCAGTGAAGACTTGTCCGTTAGCTAATTTCTTGACTTCACTCTTCTCCATCCCCCTTCCTTCAGCTACCGCTTCCACAAACTGATCATGCACATCGTCAACAAACGCCTGCAAGATATTCCTCTCTTCTTCAGTCATATCTTTGAAAGGAGACCCTATGTCTTTGTAATCACCGCTCTTTATGCCCCCGAATTTAAGCCCTAATTTGTCCATAAGTTCTTTGTAATTTGCCGTGGGTAAAATAACCCCAATACTGCCGGTGATGGTAGAGGGATTAGCAAAGATGGATTCAGCCCCACAGGCAATATAATATCCCCCTGAGGCTCCCAGACTCTCAATGGAGGCAAAGACCCTCTTGCCTTCCTGACGGACTCGCCTTACTTCCTGATATATTTCCTGGGCGGCGGCAGCCATTCCCCCAGGACTGTTAATCCTGAGGACAATCGCGGCTACCGAGGAATCATCCCGGTATTTATGGAGCTTAGAAATAATCGGTTCAGAATCAAGGATGGTTCCTTCCACATCTAAGACCGCTATCCGCCTGGCCCTTGGGATATCACGTCCGACTAAAACCATTAAAGTAAGGGCTTCCAGCACAATCAGAATGGCAAAAAATAGGGCCAGGGTAGCCCCCATCTTGGCTAAAAAATTTTTAAACATTTTTTAATCCCTTTCTGCTTCTTCTTCTAACATAACGGATATTCCGTCCCGTATCGGATATTTCCTGCCACACTGGTTACAGACCAACTTTTGATTGGCCTCATCATAGGTAATATCAGTTTTGCAAACAGGACATGCCAGAATCTCTAAAAGCTCCTGGTCGATCATAATAAACACCTCCTCTTCTCATTTCGGATTGGAATTTAAACTCCGCCATCGCTAACGGCGCGGCGGCTGAGCCGTGCGAGCGGAGGCGAGCTTGCTCGCCGAT
>JBFMHI010000230.1 GCA_040753085.1 bacterium
GGTTGTCCGTCTACGGAACGGACATGGACAAGCACGGACAGGGACAAGCCCTGTCCCTACACTTCCGCCTTCTGTCCTGTGTTATTTATCCGTGCTAATCCGTGCAGCTATACCTGAACGGTTACGAGAAAAGAGGGGAATGCCCCCTGTGCCTTAATGGCTAATGAGGAGGGAAGGAGACCACGTCTGAGGGGACGAGTTATGATTAAGAGCAGGAGGCAGAAATGATTGGCTTAGGCAGCGATCATCGCGGTGTTGAACTTAAAAAAAGAATAAAGATCTTACTTAACGGCTTGAAGTATGAATATCAAGATTATGGGACGGATAGCGATGAAAGAGTTGATTATCCGCACTTTGCGGCTCAAGTAGCTGAGGCGGTAACTAAGAGAGAATGTGAAAAGGGTATCCTTATCTGCGGGACGGGGATTGGAATGTCTATTGCGGCCAATAAGGTTCCTGGGATAAGAGCGGCCCTTTGTTACAGTGTGGAGACGGCCAAGGCAGCCCGCGAACATATTAATGCCAATATCCTCGTTATGGGCGCAGACCATATAAATCCCTCCTTAGTTGACGAGATGGTCAGGGTCTTTCTGATTACCGAGGCCCTGGAAGGCCGCTATGCCCAACGGGTAGAAATGATCACTCATCTGGAAAAACGCCAAAAAAGGTAAGTGTTCGGCCACAAAGACACTAAGACACAAAAATAGAGCAGTAGAGCAGCAGACCAGTAGTTAAAGACTTTTCTGAAAGTTCCAGAACTTCTGCTCTATTGCTCTAATATTCTCTACGACACATATTTTCCCCTTCGTGTCTTCGTGCCTTGGTGGCTGAACGGTTACCAAAAAGATTAATGCGTATCTGCCTGCTCGACCATCCCCGCCTTATCTCTGAAGCTGATTTTGAAGATATTATTAATGCCCCCCTCTCATCTTCTCTCTTTACCGGCTATGCCGCTTCTGTCCTCTCCAAACACGGTTTCCAGGTTGAGGTGATCGACGCCCATCTCTCGGGTTGGATCGCCGCGGAAACTATTCAAACCCTGGCCGGAGAAAGATTCGACCTGTTAGGCGTGAATCTTATCTACTCCTGGGATGAAACCGCGTCTAGCCTAAGCATGCTGTCTCAACTGAAGGCCCAGCATCCCCAAACCCATCTCACTCTCTTTGGTTACTATCCTACCTTCGCTTACCAGGATTTACTCAAGACCTATCCCTTCATCGACTCCATCATCATCGGTGAGGTAGAGGGCACCATCCTGGAACTATCATCTAAATTGAAAGAGGGGAAAGGGAAGAGAGGCAAGGGCTTTTTACCTGCCATAAAGGGATTAGCTTATCGCCCAGGCGACCGGATAATCAGGACGTCTCCCCGACCTCTCCGGCCAGATTTAGATAGTCTCCCCTTTCCGGCCAGATCTGATCTATCCAAACTCAAAGGGATTCATCCCTTCATTCTGGGGAGCCGGGGTTGCTGGAACAACTGCTCCTTCTGCCATTTGAACCGTTTCTACAGAAGGTGTTGGCGTGGTAGAAGCCCGCTTAATATTGTGACGGAGATCGAAGAGGTCTTGAATCAGATGGGTGGGGATTATATCTACTTCGCTGACGCCAACTTCTTTGGTCCGGGCAAAGCCGGAACTGAGCGGGCGCGAGACATAGCAGAACTAATTAAAGACCGTCTTCCGGGGATTCACTTTGGCCTGGAAACACGAAGCCCAGATATTAAAGACCCTACGGTAATAGAAAAACTGGTTGAGGCAGGCCTAAGCCACATCTTTTTAGGGGTCGAAAGCGGCTCAGACAGGGTTCTTAAAGAGATCAGAAAGGGCACATCTCTGGAAGAAAACAGGCGAGCGGTGGATATTCTTAACCAGTTTACAGGGCTTAAGATATACCTCGGCTTTATTATGTTTACCCCTGATTCCACCCTTCAGGATGTAAAAGCTAACCTTCAATTTCTAAAAGAGACCGGCTTGATGAATTCTCCTTCAGCTACCGCCCACCTCCTCTATCACCCCCTCAGGCTCCTCAAAGGAAGCCAGGCCTACCATGATTATTTAGCTGAAGGTAGAGCTGATCTTTCTTCCTTTGGCGGCTATGAAGCCAAATACACCTATCTTCATCCTGAGATAGCCGCCTTAGCAGAATTTGCCGGACAGAACTCTAAAGCCCTCCTGGCCCAACTACGTAAACAGAGGGCTTTACCGCCTGAGGATAGGCGCCGGCAGGAAGTTTTATGGCGATCTTCCGCCAGAGAAGACTGTCTGCGAAAACCTGATCAATTTTCGGATCGCCTGAACTCCCTCTTAATCAAGTCCTTTGAGGAAGCTATGGCCAGGATAGCCCTGAATGCCTAGTAAACTATCTTTGAATCTATTTAGCGATTAGCCCTTAGGAAGAAGTGATAGGAAAGTGATAGAGTGATAGAGTGCCTTAAGAAAGTCGGGACGGTTCACTTTAGTGTGAGAGCTTGCGTCTAAAAGATGAAGTGATTTGTAGCAAAATTGCAGTTAAATTTAACCAAGAGCAGATAGCGACAGGAAATTTTCAGGTGTTATTTGGTTAGGA
>JBFMHI010000231.1 GCA_040753085.1 bacterium
AGTACTACGGTGGATGGCGGCCTGTACCTAAGGCACTCCCTGGAAACGGGGAGCAAACAGATTGCAGGACACCTAAGGCTATTGGAGAGGGTAACTCGCCAGTTCTCTACTCTACCCCATGTTCCCCATATTTATCAACCGCAAGCTTTCAAACAAAAGTGAACCATCCCGAATTTTATTATTTTCTACTACTCGCATTCAATATTGTCAAACCAACAATGTTTTTTCCATCTTTCCGTATCAATATATCGTCATCCGTTTCAATCGTCCTAGTAGCTCGCTGGGGTTTACGGAAACTCATATAGAGTACATCGGCCTCCCTATCATAGTCCAGCCACATATGCTGAATTGGTAATTTTAGGATGTCGGTTGCTACTACAACACAGTTACGGATGAAATCCGTTGTTCTTTTGGTTGTCACTGTTGCCATATTATTTCTCCTTTCGGTTTAGTATCGAGCAGATAGGCAGTAATCACAAATCCATCACCTCTCGATAGCTCTCTGTAAACTACCACCAGCCACTTTCTCTTTCCGATGTTTCTTGTAGCTTTCATGGCTCCTTTGTTCCCACGAACAATAAGATCTGGCTTCTCCACAGTATCAAGTATCTCATGGAAATAGCTTGCCAACTCATCATGGTTCTCAACAATATGGTACCATCTCTCATAAGTCAATCGTATTGGTACGCCATTGATCGAATAGGCAACTTCCATTCATACCTCCAATTCCGCTAACGATGAGTTCAGCGACGGCGGGGAGAATTGTCACCAAACTTTGTAAGCACGATTACCTATTGAGATACTATAAAATTTTGGGATGGTTCACTTTACTGTGAAAGCTTGCGGCTGAGAGGTAGGGTGGGCACCGCCCACCAAAAAGGCGTAGATGGCGAACAGATTGGTGGGTAATGTCCACCCTACTTCTGCGGAAGGTTAACCGCGCCTAAAGTTTCACAAGAAAATGGATGATTTTGAACCGTCCCAAAATTCCTATCAGCCATTCCTATCAGCCTATCAGCATCAGCAACAAAAAAGGAGTAAAACACATTTGTTTTACTCCTTTTGTCTATATTTAAGAGGTGCGAGATCGGGCTTCTTTTTGGCCATTAATGGAGGAGGTTAAAACCCCATCCCTTGCACAATTTTTTCGGCGATGGCTTCAGCGATTTGCTCTTCCAGATAGGCCCCATTTTCCAGCTTCTCTCTGGCTTCCGCCACTCTGTCTTGACGCACATCCGGCGCGCTATTGGCGGCTGTCTGGGCGATACTCACATCTCTTTGCAGACGCTGAGCTTTTCTGGCTCCACTGGAGATGACTATCTCATCGCCTCCCTTGGCGGAAGCTCTTTCTGTTCGCTTCTCGCCCTCGGGCTTAATTAATTTTTGAATTTCCGGTAGTCTAAAAATAGGTTCTATGGGTGTCATCGTCATCACCTTACCTTCTTTTTTACCTTCTACTATTTCTATCGGCAATCTTGAAGGAAAACTTTAGCTTATTTTTTAAAAAAAATTTTCAAGGAAGAATCCTTACCTTTCTTCCCTCTACTTTAAGCCTTCCCTTAGCAAAGAGAGAGACAGCTTTTGAGTATATCTGGTGTTCTTTTTCTAATATCCGGTTAGTCAAGGTCTCTTCGGTATCATCATCATAGACGCTGACGGCTTCCTGTAAAATTATGGGGCCGGTATCACATTCTTCATCGACAAAATGGACGGTGGCGCCGCTTATCTTAACGCCATAGTCAAGGGCCTTCTTCTGACTTCCTATCCCAGGGAAGGAAGGGAGTAAGGCTGGGTGGATATTCATGATCCGATTTCGGAATTCCCTTACAAAATAAGGGGTGATCAAGAGCATATAGCCAGCCAGACAGACTAATTCTACGCCTTCCTCTTTGAGATTAGCCACTATTTCACGCTCATACTCTTCTCTGGCGGCAAACCCTTCAGGATCGAGGAAAAGAGTCTTTATCCCGTGCTTTTTAGCCCGCACTAAACCATAGGCATCAGCTTTATTGCTAACCACTAAGGCAATTTCTGCTTCTACTTCTCCTTTTTCAATGGAGTCAATAATAGCCTGGAGGTTTGAGCCTCGACCCGAGATCAAAACAGCTATTCGTAACTTCTTTTTCATGGGCGGCTCCATTTAACTCCAGCCAAGAGCCAATTAGCCAAGAGCCAATAGCCAGTAACTGCTCAAGACTAAGTTAAGCAGTTAGTTGGGAGACAAAGCAAAATTCCCTCTCCCTTGATGGGAGAGGGATAGGGTGAGGGTGAAATTGGCGGGCAATATTATTACTCTTGCTAAAAACGGCATTGTCCCAAATCCCCTAAAAAAGGGCTGAAAAACTGGTAACAGTTTGGAGAACATTATGCCTCGCCTCAATCACGTTATTATCTCCACAACTATGGGGGGTAAAAGTCTTTTCCTTGTCTC
>JBFMHI010000232.1 GCA_040753085.1 bacterium
TTTAAACTTACTGTGGTAAGCTCTCTTCGTCAAGATTTAGCGATTTCAGAGAAGCGTCCAACGATGCACAACATATTGGGTTACAGGGAGTTCTGGTGAAATTGAGTTTTCATATTCACGTTATTATCCCCTTCTCCATAGACCTTGCTGATATCCTTTACTTCAAGTATCACGTTCATCATATCCTAAGATCTAAAGACCGTCACCGGGTCTAATGTCCTTACCTTTCTTATAGAGAAATAGGCAGAGAGAAGGCATGTCAAAAGGATTATCGAAAACAGGAGAAAAAAGAGAATAGGGCTGAGATATAAACTTACTCCTGCCTTTTCAATACCATTCCTTCCAAGGAGGATAAAGATGGAGCCCGCTACAAAACCTATAATAGCGCTTATACTGACCTGACTAAAAATGACGTGATAAATATCCCTGTTCCTTGCCCCCAATGCCTTAAGGGTACCAAATTCCCTCAGATGTTCCATTGTGTTGGCATAAACGGTCTGACCTACTATAGCGCCTCCGACAATCAGCCCTAAAAGGGCTGTAAGAAAGAAACCCATACCTATCCCTGTCTGAACCGTCCAATACATTACGGTTTTATATACAAAACCCAATTTAGTGTAGATATCATTATCCTTCATAGATGCCTTTAAGGTTTGGGCAACATCCCTTATCCTGCCTTTATCTTTGACCTTAGCCACTATGAAGGAGGTCTGTTTTGGAAGATAAAAGGTCTGTGCCTGATTATAGGCCATAAAGATTATGGGGGCGGTAGTAAAACTTTTAATCCCATTGGAGAGGCCTACTAACTTGAAGCTATGCGATTTTTCCTCCATTAGCTCCCAGATCTTCCCTATCTTTAACCTTCCGAGTCTTTGCTCAGAGGTCTTATCAATAATTATATATCTTCCCCCTTTTACAGCAGATGGATTACCAACGAGCATAGACCATGGTGCGCCTACACCTGTGTTAGGGTTAAATCCTATTATCTGGACCTGCTCTTGCCCTCCATTGGCTAACTTTAAAAAACCCCATGTGAGGATAAGCCTATCTGCCCACAGGACATCAGAAATAGCCTCGACTCTGTTAATCCTCTCCTCTGAAAAGGAATTGGCAAAGTCAAAGTTCTGGATATTTTTGGATGCGATCCAGATATCGGCATCGATGTGTCTGATTATGGCCGTAGCATTCCCCATCATCCCTAAATACATACCTATCTGGGTAAGGACAAGGATTGTAGAAAATGTTATACCCACAAGGGTTATAATAAGTCGTCCCTTTTCATGAAAGAGTGTCTTTAATGCCAGCCATATCATGGATTATAACCTCTTTCTTAGCCCTTTCAGTGCCAGATTGAGGCTCGTCTTTAAGATTTCTTCTAACTCTATACCCAGCAGTTCTTTATGATACCTTACATCCTATTCATAACTCATAATGACTCCCTTGACTGTAGCCTATAGGATATTGGCAACAGCCCAAGAATCGTAACCGTTCAGCACATGATGCTCGATCCTCGATGCTCGATACTGGATACTGGATCCTTTACCAGCATCGAAGATCGAGCATCGAGGATCGAGCATCGAGCATCCAGCATCATGTGCTGAACGGGGTTACGAATTTTGATTTTAGGATAATTCGGAAGAAGTGTCATAGAAGTGCACCCCAGATGTTTTCTTAGGGCTTTGAGTCTTGTGGTCTTGGATTATAGGATATAAAAATGAGTAAGTCAAGTGAAAAATTGAGGAAAAGAGAAAAATTTTTGGGGAATCGGACCATCAAAGAGGGCGGACGGCTAAAATTGGCCTAAATTTTAGGCACACTCCTTCCCTGGTGTCCCAAGATGATAACGCCAGATTGTGGATTGTGCCCTCAAGTGGAAAAGAAAGGTCTTATTCCCAAAGGGCTTATTCCTAAATCGGGAGACCGTCATAGAATGGTTCGTAGGTAACTTCAGGGGAAGCAGCTTCCTGCGGAGGAGAGTGGACATGTCCGCCGCTCTTGTTACTGTAAGGCCGTAGGCCATCAATCCTAAAGCCAGCCCGCCAGCGGTGAGAGAGGATCGAGCCAATCAGTTTTGAGGATGCCTATGGTGGCTCGTCCACTCAACCAGCCGCTCTGCATTCGCCGGGATTAACCACGATTGTCTTACCGGACCTTAAGTCAATCTTGTGGGTGTGTCCGTAACTGAAGGTTATTCCTAAAAGCCTTCCACCTTCAGTCTATCCACCTGATCGGTAAATGGCCCAAACGATGAACATCGATTGTCTCTTGACCTTAGCTCGATATGGTGAACCTAAGACTAAACTTCCTGCTTCACCTTCTCCAAAAGCTCTTTAAATTCTTCGATGGATGAAACCTTTACTGCCTTTCTTAATAAAAAATCACATATTTTCATCCCTTGCAATCCTTGAACCTCATTTTC
>JBFMHI010000233.1 GCA_040753085.1 bacterium
CTTCGTGTCCTTCGTGCTCTTCGTGGTTTATCCTTGATTTTCATCAAGGCAGGCTCTTGTTTACCCCATCCTTTTACCCAATTTGTGGGTAAGGATAAGCCCATCAAGGGAGAGGGAATTTTGCTTTATCTCCCAACTAACTGCTTAATTTAGTTTGAGTAGTTACCTTCCTCGGCGCGTCAGGGGTTTAGACACTGAGAGTCTGCCCCACTCCTGGCGTCTGACCCTTGAATCCTGCTGAAACCACCCAGAAACTTTCGCCGAACGGGACTAATAAATTAGGCCAATTATACCAGCCGTCATACTGGTTGTCAAGGAGAATTATTCCGACCTGGCCATTCTAACTGTCTCCTTTCTGTCTTTTTTTCACTTGACTAAACCATTTCTGCAAGTTATAATGGCCATTGATCATCATTTCGGCCATTTATAGCCCTCTGGCCACCAGGTGTCTGGTAGCCTGGTGTTCCGCCTACCAGTCAACCAGACTACTGCCTTATCACGTTAGTATTTATGGGTAGAGTCTCTTTAGTAGGGGCGAATAATTATTCGCCTTTACCACCTCCTTTTGCAAGGACGATTCGCGAATCGCCCTTACTGTAGGGGCACCTTGCAACGTGCCCCTACAGCCTTGTCAAGATAGAAGTTATCTGTTAGTGCTTGTCTTTATGCCGAAGGGTTAAATAATTACCCAAATAAGAATCATAAGGGTTACCCTTACAAAAGGCGAACCCATTAAAGCAAGCTTGACAAGGCACTACCAGACACCAGACTACCAGATGTCTGGGATAAGGCCGAAACGAGGAACAAGTCGGAGGATCTTATGCGAATATTAAAAAGCTTTGAGCCGGCTCATAAAAAAATTATAGAAGAACTTCTGAATCGGGCTGATTCTCTCCTTCTGGATGAAGAGATCGGACACCGGGTGGATGATATTTTGAGGCGGGTAAGAAAAGAGGGCGATCAGGCGCTTTTGGAATATACGGAAAGGTTTGATCAAGTAAAATTGTCAGTGGACCAACTAAAGGTAAGTCAGGAGGAAATAGATGGCGCCCTGGCAGAGGTCGAGGCAGAAAATCTTCAAGCCCTCAAGAGGGCAGCGGATAATATCACCAGGTTTCATACTGGCCAGCTCCGAAATTCTCACCTCTCTCTGGAAGAGGAAGGGATTATCCTAGGCCAAATCTATCGGCCTTTAGATCGGGTGGGGATTTACATCCCGGGCGGGACAGCTCCCCTTGTATCTACGGTGCTGATGACGGCTCTGCCGGCCAGAGTGGCTGGCACAGGTAAGATAATTATGGCCTCACCCCCCAATAAGGAAGGCAAAATTAATCCTTATATCCTGGCCGCTGCCCGGCTAAGTCAGGTTGATGAAATCTATCGGGCAGGCGGGGCTCAGGCCATTGCGGCCCTGGCCTATGGGACCGAAACTATAGCCAGGGTGGACAAGATTGTGGGGCCGGGCAATATCTATGTGGCCTTAGCCAAAAGCAAGGTCTACGGGCAGGTTGATATTGATATGGTGGCCGGTCCCTCAGAGATCGTGGTCGTAGCTGATGACCTGGCCAATCCGGCTTTTGCTGCGGCTGATCTTCTCTCTCAGGCCGAACACGATCCATTAGCTCGAAGCATCTTGATTACTTTATCTTTGGAAACGGCCCAAAAGGTAGAAAAAGAGATCGAGAGGCAAGTCGAGACCCTTCGCCGGGCTAATACCTGCCGGACTTCATTAGCTCAGCAGGGGGCTATTATTGTCGTCAGAGACCTGAAGGAGGCCTGCGAACTGGTCAACCGTATCGCCCCTGAACATCTGGAGCTTCAGGTATCCAATCCCTGGGAACTCCTGGGAGGGATCAAGAATGCCGGCGCCATTTTCCTCGGGAATGAAGCCGGGGAGTCGGTGGGCGATTACATGGCCGGGCCAAGCCACGTCCTGCCCACTTCAGGCACCGCCCGCTTTGCCTCTCCCCTGGGGGTAGATGATTTTATCAAAAGATCGAGTCTCATTGCCTACAATAGGTCCGCCCTGGCCAAATACGGTCAAGACATCATTCGTCTGGCCGAAATCGAAGGCCTGTCAGCTCACGCCAGGGCAATTGAAGTAAGATTATCAGTAGACAGTAGTCAATAGGTAGTAATCATTACTCACTCTCTAACTGATTACTGACTCGGTTGATTTAATAGCTTTTTTAAGAGATCGCGGCAATTGCAGTATATAATTGTTGGTTATGCTAATAAAATGAATAATTTAAATATTAAACTTGCATTCCGCACTTGTAAAACAGGGTTATATGTGGTAAAATAGTAACGCATAGCCAGCAATAAACACAGCAATAAAGAAAGCAGAGGTCCTACCAATGATCAAAGCACTTAATGAAGTAG
>JBFMHI010000234.1 GCA_040753085.1 bacterium
TAACCCCTCCCATCAAGGGAGGGGAAGCTCTTATGCCGACGCTGTCAGGACAAAAGGAGATGAAACTTAACCCATAGCACTATAATCTGTAATGAGCTTACTTTTTTAACTTGATTTTGAGTAGATATGTATGGCGTTACCAGATAAAAGCCTGCTTTTACTTACTCCGAAATCGCAGGCTCGCTACCGCACTCTATAGATATGTAGGGGCGAATAATTATTCGCCCCTACATATAACCGCACAGCTCGAAATTATCTCTTGACTTTTTGCTTTTTAGTTCATATAATTACCTGTAGGCTATTTAAAATTCGACGCTTTCAGCGTCAGTAATCTACATCTAACCGTACAGGTCGATTTGTTTTATAATTCTTCGTGCTCTTCGTGTTCTTCGTGGTTTTTAAAAGATGTGGGTAAGGATAAGATGAGAAGGAGGGGAGGCATGCTCGACAACAAGAAACATCGAACCGAGGTGGAGATATTTGGACAGACCTATACTATCAAAGGAGATGAGGAGCCGGACTATGTTCGCCAATTGGCTAACTACGTAGATCAAGAAATGAGAAATATTACTCAAAAGACGAACACCACCTCCACCGGTAAGGTGGCCGTTCTGGTAGCCTTGAATATTGCAGACGAACTTTTTAAAACAAGAAGATTAATTAACGAAAAAGTCGCTTCCTTAACCGAGCGGATAGGTGCGCAATTCAAAGATAATGAGTCGGCCTAAGAGCCTATCCCCCAACCGATCCGAGATAGGCTCTAAGTAGATAGCCGTCAGCGGGCCGTGGAAAGTTTAGGAAAAGTAGTCGAACCTTCGGGTATAATATAGACCGTGGGAGATGGGCCCAGTATTTGAGAGGCGGTCTTAAGAGCTGCCTCTATATTGTCTGCCGGGATAAAACCCATCTTCTTAGGGACCTCTGGAGGAAGCCCTTTGGAGATAAGAATAATTCTTACTTTACTGGCCTTCAGGAAGTTGGCATAGACATTATGCCCGACCACTTCAAAGTTTTCACGAAGCCTGTCTTCAATTCGCTCCAGAGAACCCAGCTTCAGCCAATCCATAAATCGCGGATGTCCTACCCCTTCCCGGCATTCGGCCAGGAGGATGACCACCCCACCTTCTCTCACCGCCCAATACGCGTTATCCAGGGCCTTGTGGGCCTGGAAATAACTGATGTCTTTCGGATACCCTCCGGCGCTGGTAATAGCCAGATCAGCCTTAGTAAAAATAGGGCAGCCAAAAATAGCCTCTACCGCCCGACACCCTGCCTCGTGGGATTCAATAAAATCTCCGCTAAAGATGCCGATCACTTCGCCGTGGCCATCTAAAATAAGATTTAGCAGAAAATCCGGGTTAAGCATACGGGCTATCTCGACCATATCCTCATGGACCGGATTCCCTTTAAGTTTACCGGTAGTGGTCATTGGGTTTTTACCCCCTTCCGGATTAAGGACAAGACGGTGATTATCCTGAATGGTGGTAAAGCCGGCCACGCCGGGCAGGACACTCTTTCTTCCGCCACTAAAACCGGCATAATAATGATAACCAATCAGTCCAGTCAGGATAACCCTGTCCGCCTCTACCACCCGTCGATTCAGGGAAACCCTGGTGCCCCGTGAGGTTGTTCCCAGATAAACCACCTCCCCGCGGCAGTCGTGGTCATAAACTCTTACCCTTCCGTAGGCCTCACCCATAAGTCTTTGGTGTTCTTCTTTGGTGTGAGTCCGATGAGTGCCTGTAGCAAAGACAATAAAGGTATCTTCATTTCTGACCCCCATCCGGTTGAGTTCATCAAGCAAAACCGGGATAAAAACCTCGCTTTTTGATTTCCGGGTGATGTCAGAGACAATAATAGCCACCTTTGGATTTCGGATTTCGGATTGCATAATTTCTGACAGGGGCGGTGAATAACGGGGATGTTTCAGGGCCTCAAGCAAGGAAGCTCTAAGATTAGTAATCCGCCCTCCGCTATCCCGGGTACCCACGAAGTGGGTGCGAAATCCATTCTCCCCCCCTTGGGGGACAATTTCACCCAGCACCGTAAAGGTTTCTGGCAAGGTAAATCTTACGGATTCTGTGCCATAAGGAAGGGTAAATTCGTATTTCACTTTAACATTCCCGTATCTACTCAAAATCAAGTTAAAAAAGTAAGCTCATTACAGATTATAGTGCTATGGGTTAAGTTTCATCTCCTTTTGTCCTGACAGCGTCGGCATAAGAGCTTCCCCTCCCTTGATGGGAGGGGTTAGGGGAGGGTGAAATAAACAACCCTCTCTTATTGTTGCTAATACCCCATCTATATTTCTTAATATAAGGTTTTTAGCAAGAGTAATAATAT
>JBFMHI010000235.1 GCA_040753085.1 bacterium
TGTCCGTCTACGGAACGGACATGGACAAGCACGGACAGGGACAAGCCCTGTCCCTACACTTCCGCCTTCTGTCCTGTGTTATTTATCCGTGCTAATCCGTGCAGCTATACCTGAACGGTTACAAAAAATCTTGTAACCGTTCATCCCATGAGGCTGGATGCTTGATGCTCGATGCTGGATGCTTGATGCAGGTAAAGGATCCAGCATCGAGGATCGAGCATCGAGCATCGAGCATCGAGTTGGTATCTTTGTGCCTTAGTGGCTGAATAGTTACAAATTTTCAAACTGCGCCTCGAAATCCGAAATCGGCAAAATCCGAAATCCGAAATCCGAAATCCGAAATCCCCAGATACCATCCGATTATTTCATCCCCCAGAAGTAAAGCTATTATAGCTCCAAGAGAAAGAAAAGGGCCAAAGGGGATATATTCACCCCGCTTGGCTCGTCCCAGGCCAATTAAAGATAGTCCCACCACGGCGCCAATAGCGGCCCCCAAAAATAGGGCCAGAAAAACCTTTGGCCAGCCCAGGAAGACCCCCATTAAGGCAGCCAGTTTCACATCTCCCCCGCCCATACCTTCTTTGCCAAAGATGAGGGGACTTATGACTAATAGGAGGTAAATTATCCCCCCGCCCAGGAACATACCCATTAAGGCCGACCGGAGAGGCATCTGCCCAGGGATTTGAGTGGCCAGCAGCCCTATGATAATAGAAGGATAGGTGATCTTATTAAGAATAAGAAAATGTTCCAGGTCAATGAAGGTAATAGCTATCAGCGCTGAAACAAAGAAAAGGGAGAAAAACAGATGGTAGGACATGCCTAATCGCCATCCGACCAACAGATAAATAAGACCGGTTAAGAGTTCAATGATGGGATAGCGCCAGGATATCTTGGCCCCACAATAGCCACATCTCCCTTTCAGCCATAGGAAACTGATCAGGGGGATATTTTCTATGGCCTTAAGCTTTGCGCCACAGTTTGGACAATGGGAACGGGGTCGAATAATAGATTGGTTTAAGGGAAGGCGATAGATACAAACATTCAAAAAGCTGCCTACCACCGTCCCGAAAATAAATAGAATTACTCCGGCCACTGGCGTCAAAGATAACCCCCTTTCCATTTCGGAGGGCGGATTTATGATTCAATGCCGAGCACCCCTCCGCCTTCCGCCTTCTGAATTCCGCCTTCGTATCAGGCTTTCTCCCCCACGAATTTATCCTTCTGGTCTTTAAAGAGGATATTGAAGGTAGTCAGGCTTCCGTAGATTTTGGTAATATATTGCTGAAGCTGAACCTTTTCTGCATCAGAAAGGGATGAAGAATTTATTCGCTGTTCCATGACCCGCAGTTTTTCTCTAACGAGAACGACCTTATGAAAAAAGGCATTAATCGGCATCCGTTTTTCCTGGAGCGACGGGTCCTTGGTCACAAGAACGATCTCGCCTCCAACCCACTTATCGGCCAGCCGGACATCACCGAACCCGGCCTCCTCCATTAAAACTTCCCTGATACAGTGCTTTAGTTCAGAAAGATTCATGGTGCTTCTGCCCCCCCTTATTTATATGTGTTGTAACTACTCAGGTGGATAGGCTGAGGGTGGAAGGCCTTTAGGGACAAGTGTGGTGAGTAGATGATTGAACTTCAGCCTTCAGTCTTCAGCCTTCAGCCTATCTGCCTGAGTAGTTACGTGTAGTTTTAATTTGACGAATCCTTTCTAAGATTTCATCACATTTTTCTATGGGGATTGATTCTTCATTCTTTCTGGCTTCAAAGATAAGGCCATCAGAATCTTGCGGTTCTTTAAGGAACTTTTGAATCTGCCTGAAATCATTAATATCAATAATAGTCGCCGTTTGATTCTCTTTTTCATCTACGATAAATTGATATGGTCTCATTTTTTTTACCCTCCTATTGACAGGAATTGCAGAGCCACTACTATCTGCCTCCTGATTTTTCTGAAGCTGCACCCTTCGATTTATCTTTCTCCCTTCTTTTGTCTTATTAGACGCAACAGGTCTATCCTCACCATCGCTTTTTAACCTTTTTTAACCTTTAATCTCTCTATTTTTATCTTGCCTTCCTGTACCAGATATTTTTTAATTATTTCTACCTTTCTTTTTCTATTCCCCAGCTTTTTGAAGTATATCGTGGTACAGTTCCTCAGTTATAAAAAATCCGGGACGGTTCACCTTGCTGTGAAAGCTTGCGACTAATGGCCTATCCCAAAACCTCCGCGATAGAAACCTGGTTTCTTGAAGAAACTCGGCTTCTGGTCACACTGGAGAGGTTTTGGGATAGGCTC
>JBFMHI010000236.1 GCA_040753085.1 bacterium
TTGGGGGATATTTGTATAAACCTATTTCACAGGTCGTAATTTTTTCTTCGTGTCCTTCGTGCTCTTCGTGGTTTATCCTTGATTTTCATCAAGGCAGGCTCTTGTTTACCCCATCCTTTTACCCAATCTGTGGGTAAGGATAAGCATCAAGGGAGAGGGAATTTTGCTTTGTCTCCCAACTAACTGCTTAACTTAGTTTTGAGTAGTTACGGAGGGATTTCCCTTTTCGGACAATAGCCTATGGCATAAGTTAGAAAGGGTTCCATCCCTGGCGCCCATAACGATTACTGCATCTCCGGATTGGACCCGCGTCTTTACTTCCTTGACTATATCTTCCCGTTGAGGGTAATAGTAAGCTGAAAAACCCTTTTCCTTTAAGGGATAAATTAGATCAGCCGATGAGATGTCCCGGGCCGCTGTTCCACCGGCATAGTATATATCAGGGATGTAGAGCAGATCATCTTTATCCAGGCAGGTTTCAAAGGTGTAGATAAGCCCCTCTTTCAGAAGTCTGGTGGGGGCAAAGCCATGCGGTTGAAAGATAACGATGAGCCTTCTAAAGAAAGGCTTCAGTGTCTTGAGACTGGCCCTGATCTTATCCGGATTATGGGCGTAGTCATCGAAGACCTTGACTCCATTTTTCTTTCCGATAAGTTCCAGCCTTCTCTTTATTCCCTTAAATTCGGCCAGCGCCGGGCTTATTTTAACATGGGGAAGACCGATGGCCCTGAGGGCGGCCACAGCGGCCAGGGCATTGTAGACATTGTGTTGTCCGGGGAGAGGGAGATGGTAGGATGTCCCTTCGAGAGCGAAGGTAGACCCGGTGGGACTTAATTCAAGCTGTTTGATAGATAGGCAGGCAGCGCTTTCTATCCCAAAGGTTATTATCTTAGCCGTCCCCCTTAACTGCGAGGTTCGAGAACAGTCAAGGTTTAGGACGAGGGCCTCTTTTACGGCTTGAGCAAAAGAACTAAAAAGGCCTTCCAGTTCTGAAAGAGGTTTGTGATCCAGGGCGATGTTGATCACCACCCCGATGGAAGGACGATATAAGGAGATAGAGCCATCACTTTCATCGGCTTCAATCACGGTTAAATTGGAATGGGGGCTGCTGATGGCATTTCCAATTAAACCGGCTTCAACCCAATTTTTTATCACCCCTCCATTCACTACTGTAGGATTCATCTCAAGCCGGTGAAGGACATAGCCGATCATGCCAGCCGTGGTTGTCTTCCCACTAGTTCCTGCCACGACAATACTTCGGGATGCATTAGAAACTTGGGCCAGTAGTTCTGCCCGGTGGAGGATAGGCAAACCCAGTTGCCTGGCTCTTTTTAAGTCAGGATTATCATTTTCAATAGAGGTAGAGACAACTACCTGTCTTACTTTTCCCTCATTGAAGATAGAACCATCTTGAGCCCATAAAATGATCCCTCTTTCCGTAAGCTTTCCGGCTAAATCCAGGCTTACCTCCCGGTCAAAAGCCCTATCTGAACCAGAGACTACAAACCCCCTCTCCACCATTATCTGGGCCAGAGAATTCATCCCTGCCCCGCCAATGCCAATAAAATGATAATCTATGCTTTCATTAGTCATAGCGCGGCCTTCCCCCGCCACCAAACAATCTATCCTCCTTGTCCCCTCAAGAATACCTTTCTTATACCCCTCTTCAATATCCTGTCCTAAGAGCAGTAGAGCAGCAGAGCAGTAGTTAAAGACTTTTCTGAAAGTTCCAGAACTGCTGCTCTATTGCTTTACTGCTCTCTAAGACACATACTTTTTTTCCCTTCGTGTCTTCGTGCCTTGGTGGCTAAACGGTTACGAAAATTCTATGGGTATTTATCATCGTCCCCTCCCTGAGATATCAATAACTGTTTTTCTTAAGTGAATCAAAGTATACCTCAAAAAGGTTAATCTTGTCAACCTAAAACCTCCTACAAATTAATTCGCCACAAGTCTATTGAAATAATAGTTTTTGGTATCTACTCAAAATCAAGTTAAAAAAGTAAGCTCATTACAGATTATAGTGCTATGGGTTAAGTTTCATCTCCTTTTGTCCTGACAGCGTCGGCATAAGAGCTTCCCCTCCCTTGATGCTTATCCTTACCCACATCTTCTAAAAACCACAAAGAACACGAAGGGCACGAAGAATTATAAAACAGATATTTTGGGACGGTTCAAAATAGTCCATTTTCTTGTGAAACCTTGCGACCTGTAGTGAGCTTTTAGCCCCGTAGGGGCGATATATTTATAGCGAGATGCCAACCCTTACATCTCAAGCCCCGTAGGGGCGATA
>JBFMHI010000237.1 GCA_040753085.1 bacterium
TTTGAAAGATAGCTTTATCTAATAGAAGCCTATACTTTTGCACTTTTTGTCATTCCTGCGCAAGCAGGAATCCAGAAGCCTTGATATTACTGGATTCCCGCTTTGGCGGGAATGACGAGAGGTTATTACAAAGTATTTGTATTTCAAGTAGTTACAAAAAAGTGCAAAAGTATAGTAACACCAGAAGGTCTAAAAAACAACCTTCAAAATACAAGGGGCGTATTGTCTCTTCGGCCAAAACTGTTACCACTTTTTAGGGCTGTTTCTGACCGAAATGAGACAATGCCAAATAGAATTTCGCACTAAAAGAGGTGCGGAATGTAGGATAAAATCTGTTTCTGCTCTGTTTTATCCGAAAATCTTCCTTACGACAAAAAAGGACTGAACGGTTACGAAGAACCTTCTTTCCTATCCCAATGCCGATATCAGCCACAGCCAGGAGGCGGCCACGGCGAGGGTCAGAAAAGTGACAGGCACGCCCACGCGCGCGTGCTCGCGCCATGTGATGCGCGTGCCGAGCTGCCTGGCCTGGTCGATCACGATTATGTTGGCGATGGAGCCGATGATAATAAGGTTGCCTGCCAGGGTTGATGAGAGGGTAAGAATCGGTCCGGCCAACGGATGCGAGGCCGAAGGGAGCAGAAGCATGACGGCCGGGACATTAGATACCAGATTGGAAAATACGACGCACAGTCCGAAAAGCCAGGCAGGCTTTTCCAGATCGCTGCATACCGGAGAGGCTGAATAAATACACGCCCAGGTAGCCCCCCAGAACAGTAGAGATAATATCAGTCACATCCGCCAAGCGACCCGGCAAAAACACCTGGCCTATTTCCACCATCAGTCCGATAAAGAAAAGCACTATTATAGCTTCCTTCTTCGCACGCCGAAAAGCAAGATTGGCATCATCGAGACAAGATTGACTCATCCACATTATATAAGCCCCAAAGGGGAGAAAGGCCAGAATCCCCTGAAGGCAATCACTAACAGACTGAAAGTTGGTTTTGGCATAATGGGCAAAGAAGGGTAAAAGATTTATCTTGTCCAGGCCAGCTTGCGACAGGTCAAATTGAAAAGGAAAGAAGGAGTGAATAATCAAGAAGGCAAGATATTGAAGGAAAATGAAATTCACCGGATTTTGGCCTCTGCCCAATAACAGTAAGACTGCCCCCATTCCGCTCCCAAAAACAAATCCTGTCCAGTTAAGGATCAAATCATTTAAGGAAAAAGAGTGAGAATGGGTAAGGACCTGTAAGGTTTCTATCATTAAGGCAAAGGATAGACCCAGGACAAAGAACATAATAAATCTGGCCAATGACCGCTGAGCATACCAGAGGCAGTAAAAACCAAGGATCGAATAGGGAAAAAATAGATCCAGGGAAGTAAGGACGGCGGCTCGATTGAAAAAAGGATGAAGTTGAATAGATTTGATCTGGTTTTTTAGATGTCCGATGTCCAACGAAAAATCAAAGGGCATCAAACTGAATAAGAAAATAAATCCAAGAATAAGTATTATCCCCATATCCCGGGGATTATTTTTAAAGTCAGTGGGAATCCGGGTAATAACCCTGTCCTGGTAGTGGTCATAAAATATCTTGGCAGCCGAGAGGCCGAGACAGGAACCGACTCCATTGGTTATTACATCAGTGACTGACGAAATCCTATTGGCGCAGAAGAGCTGAATGAATTCAACCAGACCACTAAAGAGTCCCCCCACTATTAAAGCAGCTCCAGCCGCCACTATCCCCGGCAGCCTACCCCATTTTTTTCTGAAGGCATAGAACAACCCCACCCCAAAAGGCAGGAAGAGGAGAACATTGCTGAACATATCAGGAATAGATTCTCTATGTCCGTCCTCCCGAATAAAGGGTGTCCAGCGGGTATCTTGAAGCTTCTGAGACAGGGTGGCTTGATCGGTTACAAAGTCAAAGGGAAGACAGGTGGCGTAGGTCAAAAATATGGCGTAAGCTAGTAAAAACATGGAGGCTCGATGGGGCGTTCGACAGGCCTCGGTTTCAAGTTCGGGGCACCTGCTGGCGGGTCGTCGAGTTTCAGGTGCTTGGGCTTTGGGATCTTGGTAGATGTCGTGGTTTAAGTCCATTTATTCCTCAATAAGCGTGAGAATAGCCCCCTATTGCCTATTGCCTTGTCACGTTAGTATTTATGGGTAGAGTCTCTTTAGTAGGGGCGAATAATTATTCGCCCCTACCTCCTCCTTTTGCAAGGACGATTCGCGAATCGCCCTTAATGTAGGGGCACGTGGCAACGT
>JBFMHI010000238.1 GCA_040753085.1 bacterium
CCCAGTACTACGGTGGATGGCGGCCTGTACCTAAGGCACTCCCTGGAAACGGGGAGCAAACAGATTGCAGGACACCTAAGGCTATTGGAGAGGGTAACTCGCCAGTTCTCTACTCTACCCTATATTCTACCGACCGTTAGGAAGCGACCACCAAGGTCTTGGGATAGGCGGCCTTGTTCATCGTTTGGGCCATTTATCGACCAGGTGAATAGACTGAAGACTGAAGGCTGAAGGCTATTGAACCTCAGCCTTCAGCCTTTAGCTATCCGCTAAACAGACGCCTCTAAAGATTAGGGGAAGGGGATAAGCAGGTGCAGACTAATAAGATTAGACTCCTTTTTGTATTTGGGACAAGACCGGAGGCCATTAAGGTGGCCCCGGTAATTAAGATATTGGAAAATGATAAGGAATTTATCTCTATTCTCGGCGTGACGGCCCAGCACCGGGAAATGTTGGATCAAGTCCTAAACCTCTTTGAAATCAAGCCCGACTATGACCTCGATATAATGACGGATAACCAGGATTTGTATGATATTACTTCCCATACTCTTTCAGGCATAAGAGATATTTTGCATAAGGAAAGGCCTGATGTGGTTCTGGTTCAGGGTGATACTACCACGGCCTTTGTGGCTGCTTTAGCGGCTTTTTACGCGGGGATTCCGGTGGGGCATATAGAGGCGGGTTTAAGAACAGGCGATCTTAGGGCGCCTTTTCCGGAAGAGGCAAATCGTGCCTTGATTGGAAGATTAGCTGCCTACCATTTTCCTCCCACCGAAGAAAGTAAAAAAAACCTTCTTAGAGAAAATGTGCCTCAGGATAAGATATTTGTAACAGGCAATACTATAGTAGATGCCTTACTTATGATACGGGACAGAGTGATAAAAAAAGACCCGCAAATCTGGGCCAAACAGCTTGGTTCCACCCTTCCGGTGATTAAAGATCCCTCCAGGCGCCTCATATTGGTTACAGGTCACCGCCGGGAAAACTTCGGCCAGGGATTTCTAAGTATATGTAAGGCTTTGGCTTCAATAGCCAGAAAGTTCAGGGAGATAGAGATTATCTATCCGGTCCATCTCAATCCTAATGTTCGTAAGCCGGTAATGAATCTCCTTGGTAAATATGAAAATATACATTTAATAGATCCAATAGATTATGCCCCCTTTATCTATCTTATGAATCGGTCGCATATCATTATTACAGATTCAGGGGGGGTGCAAGAGGAGGCCCCTGTTCTGGGAAAGCCGGTATTAGTTATGCGGGAGGTTACCGAACGGCCTGAAGGGATTGCAGCAGGCACAGCTATTCTGGTAGGGACTGATCCCGATAGAATCTTTAATGAAGCTACTAAGTTATTGATGGATGATAAGGCGTATAAAAAGATGAGCCGGGCACATAGTCCTTATGGCGACGGGAAGGCATCGCAGAGAATAATAGAGATTTTGCGCCACTACTGCCGCTCGGCGAAAGTTCCTGGGCGGTTTCAGCCGGGTTCGAGGATTTAAGATTTATGGGACGGTTCACTTTAGTGTGAGAGCTTGCGTCTAAAAGATGAAGTGATTTGTAGCAAAATTGCAGTTAAATTTAACCAAGAGCAGATAGCGACAGGAAATTTTCAGGTGTTATTTGGTTAGGACAACGTATTAGACCGGCATTTTTGTAAGCAACGGACATAATTCGCCGACAGTTTTATTATCGGTAAGACAAAGAGGCATGAGTTTAGTCAGACAGCTTCTGCAAGTATTTGTTTAAAAAGATAGGAGATGACTTCATTAGGATCAAATTTCTTCGAGTATTGTTGTGAAACCTCTCCAAGCTCGGGGGACATGGGGGACGGTGGTGTAGAAAGCAAAAAAACATTTGACACATCAAATACCAGAATGTATAATTGAACTATGCCAAGGAAACCTAAGATTAGATGCTCCCGGAGTTTTACATCATGTGATCGTTCGAGGGATTGTAGCCAAGACCGAACTGAGCTCAGTAGGCAAGATGATCTTAGGCCAATGGCTAAAATAAATTACTTTCTACACCACCGTCCCCTATGTTCTACTGAGCCCTTTAGCAACTTGTACATAAGCAGGTAAAAAGTCGCCAAGCAAAAAGATGGGGCAAAAGGAGACGCCGATACACTGGCGCACAAGGCCTTTGATCGAAGAGGAGGATTTTTTGACACAGGCAAGACCTCTGATAAGTCCATATTCACAGATAACCAAACCGAGGGAAACAGATTTATAGAAGATTTGAGGG
>JBFMHI010000239.1 GCA_040753085.1 bacterium
TTTTTATAGGAAGCAGAACTCTCTAAGGGTGTCTTTAATCCCTTCTGGACCCTTCCGGCTAATTTCAGGTAATACTGATGTTCCTGAACATTCATATCCCTTGATAATCCATATTTCCGGGCCAGCTATTATAATCTTGTAGTTTTATCTCTTTTATAAGTTATTATCGGATAAAAAAAGGGAATTTTTCAAAAATTTTCGACCTGTGCGGTTAAGAATTATAAGCAGTGATAGGACTATAGAGTGCAGCGACTTGCCATCTTTGGGTACTGAGGGATGAATAGTAGGGGCAACCCCCTGTGGTTGCCCTGTTGTTGCCCAGAGAATAGGAGTGGTTTTCTCATTCGCAGTAGAGATCTAACCGCCCAGGTCGAAAAGATTGATGGCTTTCAGGCCAATAGTAGGTTCCTGGCTATTTCTTCATCACGTTCGAGCTGCCTTTTAAGTTGGGTGGAATCACGGAAGGTCATATCCGACCTGAGGCGGGGGCCAAAGCGTACCCGAAGAGATTGACCATATAGATCTCCCTCGAAATCGAAAAGGTAGACTTCCAGGCTGTATTCTTTTTCTTGAAAGGTAGGACGATTACCTAAATAGGCCATCCCTGAATATGTTATCCTTTCAATTTCCACTTTGACGGCATAAACTCCATCACTCGGCAATAGGATTCTCTCATCGGTAAGCAGATTAGCGGTAGGATAACCCAGCTCCATTTTTCCCCGCCCAAGACCTGGAACAACCTGGCCCTCCACAGACGGCCAATGTCCGAGATAAGCGGAGGCTTCCTCTGTTTTCCCTTCCGAAATAAGGGTTCGGATAAGAGTGCTGCTAACCGCCACTCCGTTAATCTTCATAGGCTCAATTACCTCGACCCAAAATCCGTTTTTTTCCCCTATCTCCCTTAGAAGTTCAATATCACCTCTTCGTTTAAATCCAAAGGCATGATTATGTCCCACGCAAATTCCTGCCAACTTCAACTTTTTAAGAATAATATCTTGAAAAAATTCCTTAGGCTCAAGCTGAGCCAGGGTAGAGTCAAAGTTCATAATAAGAAAGACATCCACCCCTAAAGATGAAAGAAGTCTCTCTTTCTCAGTGGTACTCGTCAAAAGAGGCGGGCAGGCTTCAGGCTTTACTATTTGAAGGGGGTGAGGATCAAAGGTCATAATAAGGCTAAGCCCTTTTATTTGGCGGGCTGACTCGACTACTCTTTTTATAATACTTTGATGTCCCAGGTGAAGGCCGTCAAAGGCCCCCATACTCATTACGATCTGTTTTCCCAGCTCTTCAATTTTTCGTAAGACTTTCAATTTTGTTTCTCCCTGCAGTAATCGTTCACCACAGAGACACTGAGACACGGAGAATGATTTTAGAAAAAGCACTTACAGAGCAAATAATCGGGTCAGCAATATGAAGTTTATAGGCATTTAGGCCCTGGCTTATTAGAGTCAGCCTACGAAGAATGCCTTTGTCATAAACTCTATTTGCGTGGTCTAAATTTTGAACGACAAAGACCTCATTAAGAGACTTGTCCTTTAGATTTTTCTCGGTGTCTCTGTGTCTCCGTGGTGAGGTGAACGGTTACCTCATTTCAACCATCTCACAAGGCACATAGCCTTACAACGACATTTATTTCATCAACCCTCGAAGCCAAAGGGACGACGAAATTCATCACAACAAGGCAAACCCCAGAGGAATAATAGCACATCAAATAAACCTTGTCAATTTTATTTCACAAAAGACCATTGACTGCTCCATAGGCTAACTCTCGTATCCTCAGGGAAAGTCTTCAGTTTCTCAAGGGACTTGACGATCTTAATAAGGGAGAGCGCCGCTTTCAGAAAAGAAGATGATGGTAAGGGAATAAGGCCTTTCTTTTCCACTTGATGGCCCAATCTGGCGTGACCATCTTGGGGGACACCGGGAGCGATGTAGGGGCGAATGATTATTCGCCCCTACTTAGAATTTCGCCCCTACTTAGAATTTAGGCCAATTTTAGCCGCTCGGCCTCTTTCCGACCTCTTTCGACCTCTTTAATTGTCCGATTCCCCAAAAATTTTCCAACTTTTCGACCTGTACGGTTAGGCTGAGCCTTGGAAACCGCTAAAGCGGTTAGGATTCTATATGTTGTCTTATTCGCATCACCCTGATAAATCAGGGTGCTAATCTCAGTAGAAATGGGGATATTAATCTC
>JBFMHI010000240.1 GCA_040753085.1 bacterium
CTTCAAAAATGTTTCGTGGCAAACTTATAATATATCTGACCTCTGTTTCTTGAAGTATAAACGTTCTTATATACTTATACTGAGGGTTTGACAATATGCCATCAGGTAATACAATTATTACAAATCCGTTATGTCTACATAAAGTTATAAATATCTCTAAGAAAAGAATTTCTACCGCTTGGCTTCGCATAAGTTTGCCGTTCCTGTGGGCTAATTTATAATTTGAGAGAATTTGTGATGTAGCAATTCTGTGAAACCAACTGCTGAATGGAGGATTGCCTACGACAAGGTCAAATCCACCCTTCGAGATTATACTTTGAAACTCGTTTCTTCGCCAAGTTTCCCGTAGAAGAGCATCACCACAAAAGAAGATAGCATTTTGGAAAGCAGATTTCTTAAGTTTGCCAATGACCTCTTTGTCTATATCCACCCCAAATAGCCTTACTTTCGTCCATTTTTTTGCAGCGATTTTAAGGAATACACCATTACCCACTGCGGGGTCTATTATGTTCTCAATTCTTGAATCTGGAACTAGCGAGAGAGCTTTTTCTACTGCGAACTCTGGGGTAAAATACTGATTGTGATTCTTCCTGTTTTGATGTTTTTGAACCTTAACGTCTTCAACAGGAAATAGACATTGCTGGACTAAAGCCATAACAAAAGTGCCCTAATCATCTGAGGATGAAACTTGCCTTTGTAAGGGTAAATCCAATGGGTAAGATATTGATTTACGGATCTTGTCCTGTTCCTTTGAATTATTTGAAGATAATCAGAAAATCTTTTACCAACGGATTTTAAATATGCTGTTTTCTTTATCAATTCCTCGTCTAACTCATTTGATTTATTACTGATTTTGAATTCTCTTAATCCATTTGTGGCAACAAAATCAACGCCTAATGCCCTTAATTCCAATTGTGCCAATGACAGTTCATAGATAAATTGCACATTATCCAACAATGTTACATCTGAATTCACTGATTGTTTCAGATCGTAGGCCCAGAATTCCTGGATCTCTTCTGCTTTTTCCATCATCTTTTGTCCTTTATATGTTTCTACCATTGCTTTAGCTCCTTATATCTATGGATGAAATTGCGTACAACTTGTTTATAAGCGAACCGAGTTCGTTTATCCCCTTAAATTTAGGGTTGTTAGACGAACTTGTTTCGTTTATCCCGATTCTGACTGAAATACCAGAAAACCCTCTTACTAATATTTTTTGTCAATCCACAGCCTCCTTTTCTCCTCAATCTTCAAAGTGTCCAAAGGACTTTTTATCTTGCCTAAACTTTTTATACTGACATGCGTATATATCTCGGTTGTCTTGCTATCCTTATGCCTTAATCCGAAATCCGCCTTCTGCATTCCGCCATCGAATTAGCGCCACCTTCTGCTGCCCAGCCCCCTGACCGCCAGAAGCAGGCTAAAGATAATAAGGGAAAGATAGTAGATGATGTCCCTGGAGTCTATTACCCCCCGTGAGATGTTAGTAAAATGGTATTCGATGGAAAGATATTCCAGGATCGATACCAGCCCCTGAGGCACGAACATAAGCACCTTGTCGAGCATAAAAAGAGTAAAGGCAAAGAGAAGGGCAACAATAAAGGCCACCACCTGGTTTTCGGTCAGGCTGGAGGCAAAGAGGCCAATCGCCAGATAGGCTGCCCCCATCAGGATAAGCCCCAGATAACCACCCATCACCGGCCCCCAATCTAAATCACCCAGGAAAGAGATAATAATGGCGTAGGGGAAGGTGAGTAACACAGCTACACTCAGTAAAGCCATGGCCGCAAAAAACTTGCCCAGGATAATCTCGCTATCCCTGACCGGCATCGTGACCAAGAGTTCGATGGTGCCGGACTTCTTCTCTTCAGAGATAAGCCGCATAGTAATAGCCGGGGCAAAAAAGAGGAAGATAAGCGGAATAATGTTGAATCCGCCGCGCAGGGTGGCCTGATTGATCAGAAAGAAACTGGATGAAAAGAACCAGCCGGAGATGAGCAAAAAGACGGTCAGCACAATATAGGCCACCGGTGAGACAAAATATGATTTTAGCTTGCATTCCGCACTTCCAGAAAAGGTTTTGTGCTATTGGGCCAACAAGGCTTTTTGAAAGATAGCTTTATCTAATAGAAGCTTTAATTAAGAAAAGAGATTGTCACCTCACCATAATGATTGAT
>JBFMHI010000241.1 GCA_040753085.1 bacterium
TAGTAGTAGAGCTTGAATATCTATGTCTATGGGAAATTTCTTGCATTTTATTAGACCTATTTCACAGGTCGAAAAATTATTTAAAGATGGGATTAAAAGATTTGTTTTATCTTCGTGCCCTTCGTGTACTTCGTGGTTTTTAAAAGATGTGGGTAAGGATAAGCCCATCAAGGGAGGGGAAGTTCTTATGCCGACGCTGTCGGTACAAAAGGAGATGAAACTTAACATAGTACTATAATCTGTAATGAGCTTACTTTTTTAACTTGATTTTGAGTAGATACTTAGCCACAAAGACACTAAGGCACGAAGAAGTTTATGTCTTTGTGCCTTAGTGTCTGAGTAGTTACGAGGTGCAAATGGCTGATAATCTGATTAAAGAGGCTGTTTCATTAAGAAGGCAGGGGTTGAGGGAAAAAGCCCTCAAGCTTTTAGAGGATTATTGCCTGGAAAACCCCGGTGACCTGGATATGACTACCACCTTAAAAGTTTGGAAAAAGGAGGTGGTCACTGAAAGTTGGGCCATGTCAAGGAGAGATCCAAACCGTTCATCTTGCGACCGCGACTTGGGAGAGTGGTCAAGGCTGATTGGTCTCTGGTCTTATGAATTCTCATCCTTATTTATACAAAAATTCCTGCCGAACATCCCATCCCCTATTATTGCCAATGATATGGTGATCGTGCCGAATTCAAATCTGCAATCATTTATTGGATTTGGAGTGAATGATGGTTGTCCTTTACCTTCAACCAAAGTGCTGGGGGGAAGACTTTCCTACGCTTCTACCCCCGTCTATATCAAGCCATTTCTGATATTTACCTTAAATGGGGTGTTATATCATATCTCTTTTGGTAAAGATAAACTTTCTTTGAATCAGTTTATTTCCGACCAAAGAATCCAGCTCATAAGTTATTGTGCCCCGATGGCTAATGAAGAGATCGCCGTCTTTGGTTTTGCCGACTGGATACTCCTTTATAAGCCGCATACAGGCGAAGCTAGGTTTATCCCTTATAAGTTGACCAGAGAAGATGACCGGCTGCTTAGCCCCATTCAATGGGAAGATGAGGTGGTCTTTCTTTCAAGATTTGGTCAGCTCTTAAGGGTTGTCTTTCCTGAAGATGATCTGGATAACGCTAAGCTCTCTATGGAAGAAATAAATGGAAGAATAAAGGATATGGTATATTCCGCCCCATGCCTGGTCAAAGGCAGGTTGTATTTTGAATCAGTAAATTCAAAGTCGTCTAGAAATATATGTGAATATAGCCTCTCTAGGAATGGAAGTTTCAGGACAGAGGTTTTGGAAGAGGGAGTATGCAGTCCGAAGGATACCCATCTATATTTCTCGCCCATAGCTTTCCAAGAAGGGGTTATTGTCTCCTCTGATATTGAATCAAAGTTATACTATATCCAGGGAGGGTATCCGATGAGGGTCATTCCCATCAATATAGAACTGGCCAGGGGAAGTTTGAGGGTTCACCAGACTTCTCATATCTTTGCCTTTGCGCTTGACAACTATCTGATAGGGAAAGTCCCCAAAGGGTTCTTCTGTCTTAACCTCCTTCATTCAAATGAAGGAATGATTGAGATATTTCGACCGGCCACGGACATCATTGCCCAACCCATAAGTTATAGCCATCGGGTATTTTTTATCACCAAGGCGAGTGTAAAATGTTACGCCACAAAGTAAATATCATCTGGTTCTCTTTGATCTTAGGTCTAAGTCTTTTCTCAAAAGCCGAGAATGTCCAAGGAGAAAAGCATGTTCTGGTAGCTTACGATATTTCCCAGAGTATGCGCGGCCATTGGGATAAAAAGGAGATAATCAGGCTAAATGGATATCTGGCTGAATTCCTCTTTGATGGTCTGGGGGAGATCAACCCTCAGGATCAGGTTATATCGAGTAAAGAGACCCCCTTTCTGGCCAGGAATATTCCTCTCTTAAGTCCGGGAGATAGACTCTCTTTGGTAAAATTCGGGGGTCCGCCTATTCCGCCCCCTGAATTGAGTGAGATCTATGATGGCACTCCCTCTCTCAGAACCGAAGTCACCAGCCACCTGCCTAACAGAATGGATGAATTAAAAGAAGACTGGACCTGTCTGGATCTGCTTCACTGGAAGGCCAGTCAGATATTCCAGGAATATCCAGAGCTTAAGCCCTATCTG
>JBFMHI010000242.1 GCA_040753085.1 bacterium
ATGCGTCTCTATCTCTGAAAGGCTACCCTGTCAAGACATTTCTGAGTTTATTTTTTTGTTTTTTTATCTTGGGTTTTTTCCCATCTATCTCTTCGTGTCCCTTCATCAGGATCACATAGTTTAAATTCGGGGTCGGGCTACCCAATTACAACTAACGGTCCGTCCTGGGGACGACCAAGAGACGCACGGGCCTGCCCGACCCTGCTATCTTTAGTTCTTCCCTATAATAATCCCTTTTTTCCTTGAGAAGATGATAGATAATAGCCATAAGCTGACGAGCTATGGCAACGGTAGCTACGCCACCGCCTTTCTTCTTCTCGATCTTCTGCGCCTTGTCCCTCAAATAAGGATCAATCACCTTCGCCTTCTGGGCTGCCTCTATCATCCCCCAACAAAGATAACGATTAGCCCCCTTGACTATATGCCCGTGGTAATTTCTTGAACTACTTTGATGAACCGAGGGCACTAACCCAGCATAACTGCAAAGCTTCTTGCTGGAGGGAAAGCGATTTATATCTCCAATCTCCACCAAAATCAGATAAGCCAAGATAAAACCTATCCCGGGCACGGTAAGTAAATGTTGCCCCTCCTCACTCTCCTTTATCACCTGCCGAATATCAACCTCCGCCTCTTTAATTAAGGAGGCAGTCGTGTCCAATACGCTAAGATATCCATCCAGAGTTTTCCGATGAACAGATGATAACTGCAGAGAAGATAAAAACCCCAACCCCTGTTTGCCAAATAAGTCTGAATAACTGTGATGAATACCTAACCGAATAAGCAGGGCATGTATCCGATTCTTCACCCCGGTTCGAAGATGAACCAGACTCATCCGGTACCGGAGCAGATCCCTCGCCTCCCTCTGCTCCCTGGGAGCTAAATATGCCTCCGGCAAAAAATTAGTCCGTAAAAGCTGGGCCAAGACTCTGGCATCTACCTTGTCTGTCTTGACCTGACTCTCCGCTATTACCCGTACCTTGGAAGGATGTGCTAACTTTACCTCCAAATCCAAATCCTGCAGAAGCTCTGATAGCCAACTCCAACCACAAGTAGCCTCCATTGCCACCTGCGTACCAGAGGGAAACTGCTTAAAATACTTGATTAACTCCTCCCGATAAAGATGGTTCATCCGGCAGGCATCAACTAAACTCCCCCTCTCATCCATAACTGCTACTGAAGAGTATTTCTTGTGTATATCCATCCCTATGTAGTTCATCGCTACCTCCTTGGGTTATTGGTTCTTGCTTTTCCTCTGAACTAAAATAACCAATCTAATTCCGAGGAGGTAGCCTTTCATTAAATTACACGGACTCCATAATAATCTTGAATTAATTGACCCCACCCTCTCCCTCCCCTATAGGGGAGGGGAATACCTGTCCTCTCCTCACAGGAGAGGGCTTCGCCGTGAGCTCAGCCGAACGGTCAGGGTGAGGTCAGCGTATTGTTGATGCCCGATGAATCGGGCAACTACCTTTTTTATTCCAGTAACAACTTCTCAAACTGATTTACCAGATTATTGAAAAGCTCGACAGTCTTATCTATCGGCTCAGAAGTAGACATATCAACGCCTGCTTTTTTCAAGATATTAATCGGATAATCGGAACTTCCAGTCTTGAGAAATTCACGATACTTGGCCAAGGCCTCTTTATTCTCTAAAGAGATCTCTCGAGAAAGGTACGTTGCTGCCGCATACGAGGTAGCATATTGGTATACATAAAAATTCCGGTAGAAATGATAGAGCCGGAGCGCGCCCAGGTCACTTATGGAATCACGGTAGACTTCCGGACCCCAGTATTTCTCCATCAGGTCGCGGTAGGTCGCCCTTATCACCTTAGGGGAGAGCGCCTCTCCCTTTTCCATCCTCTCGTGCGACATCTTCTCAAATTCAGCCAGAAGAGTCTGAAAATAGAAAGTGCCGATGATTTGATTGATGTAATATTCCAGCAGGTAAAGTTTCTGAGCTTTACTTTGAGTGGCATGGATGAGGTATTGCATCAGCAGTGCCTCGTTGGTAGTGGAAGCCACCTCAGCCGTGAAAGTGGTGTGACCAGCATAAATATAAGGCTCGTTCCTGTTGGTGTAATAGCTATGCAGGGAATGCCCC
>JBFMHI010000243.1 GCA_040753085.1 bacterium
ATTTATCGACCCACATAGCGAGAAGGATCAACCGTCTGGCCATTTTTGCAAATTTCAAAGTGAACGTGAGGTCCGGTAGAAATTCCCGTATCTCCCAGGAGGGCAATAGTTTGATACTGTTTTACATATTCTCCGACTTTAACCACATTCTGCTTATTGTGAGCATAGGTGGTAGTATAGCCATTAGGATGTCTGAGAATAACGGTGCGGCCATATCCTCCCTTCCACCCTGAGAAGATAACCTTACCTGGGGCTGCCGCCCGGATCCTGGAGCCATAAGGAGCCACCAGATCAATCCCGGCATGAAACATAACCCGATTGTAAATAGGATGTCTTCGGTAGCCAAAACCGGATGAAACCCAACCTTTCACTGGCTTTATAAATCTTTGGGAAGGACTGTAAGAAACGAACCGGATTCTTTGCTCATAAGACAACTTAGCCTTAGGAAGAAAAATTGTCTGTCCCGGCTTGATTTGGTTGGAAGTGAGGTTGTTACACTGAGTGATTTCCTTGAGGGGAGTCTGATACACACGCGCAATATCCCACAAGCTTTGACCCCGTTTTACGCGATAGATAATTCCTCGCTGGTTTGGTATTTCCAATTTCTGTCCCGGTCGGAGAGACTTACTCCGGAGATTATTACTCCCGATTATGGAATCCACATTTACTCCATAACGGCGCGATAAGCTCCATAGATTTTCTCCCTTCCGAACAATATGCCGGCTTATTTTTACCTCTGCCCGGTCTGAAAGTTTCTTTTTAGCTTTGATCTGGGGAACTGCTTGGGGTTCGATCTTTGATACCGCCTCTTTTGGAGAGGCGGTCTGGTTAAGTTTAAGGGAAAGTGGTGGTGGAACTACGGTCTGGGTTACCTGAACCGCATTAGTTACCAGTAAGTCTTTATCGGCTAAATCAGCGATATTAGTTAGTGGTTTTCTCTCTTTAATTTCATTACCCAGACCCAAAAAAGGCATTAAGCAAAGTAAACCTCCCAGAACCATAAAACCTGGGGCATAAGGCCGGCTTTTTCTTCTCATCACGTTCCTTTCGTTTTGAATTAAGGGAAGTGTTTAGCCACAAAGACACAATAGATTAAAGAATTATTTCTTAATAGCTCAACAGAACAGTAACCCAGTCGTTAAAGACTGTTCTGAAAGTTCCAGAACTGCTACTCTATTGCTTTACTGCTCTCTAAGACACATACTTTTTAATAAGTAACCTATACTTTTGCACTTTTTTGTAACTACTTGAAAGACAAATACTTTACAATAATCTCTCGTCATTCCCGCCAAAGCGGGAATCCAGTAATATCAAGGCTTCTGGATTCCTGCTTGCGCAGGAATGACAAAAAGTGCAAAAGTATAGTTCCTTACATATACGTAAAAATTCATCCCTCCTGTGAACTTAATAGGATCTTGTGTGATAAACCTTCCTGCTGTATCGTCATAGTATCTGGCCCGATAATAGTATGGTCCTGACTCAACATCCAATTCTCTGCCAGTAAAGAGATAGGCATTCTCAGAAGCAGCAGGGCCGGTTTGGGCTTAGACCTCGCCGAAGGCATCGTAGCGATAGGTGGCGGCTACTTCTTGAAGAGCATCGGTTAAACACGTGACGCTGCCCAGGCCGTCGTAATGGTAATAGTAGACCTCTCCACCAGCATCCTGGCGGCTGATGATCTCATCGATCATCAGGCTGGTGGTGTAGCGGCTAATCAATTGGCCAGAGCCGCCGAACTCCATCAGGATGTTGTCGCCGTCGTAGAGATACCTTACTGTCCCGTTAGAGTTTGTCTTGCTAAGTCTTATCCCCAGGGCGGAATACTCAAATGTGTTAGTTGAGCCACCAGGATAGCTGATGCCAATCAGCCTGTTCTCGTAGTCGTAGTGATATTCAGTGGTTTCATTGGTATTGATATTGGTCTTACTGATCAGGTTGCCGTTGTTGTCGTAGGCGTAGGTGAAATTGCTGTCACTGGTCAGCCAGTTGATACATTGTGGTATTTGATTTGTTAAATGTTTTTTGCTTTCTACACCACCGTCCGTATGCCGTGTATACTGTATGACTTGCTGGTTAAAGTCCAGCCCAGGGAATT
>JBFMHI010000244.1 GCA_040753085.1 bacterium
ATTAGACCTATTTCACAGGTCGAAAAATTATTTAAAGATGGGATTAAAAGATTTGTTTTATCTTCGTGCCCTTCGTGTTCTTCGTGGTTTTTAAAAGATGTGGGTAAGGATAAGCCCATCAAGGGAGGGGAAGCTCTTATGCCGACGCTGTCAGGACAAAAGGAGATGAAACTTAACCCATAGCGCTATAATCTGTAATGAGCTTACTTTTTTAGCTTGATTTTGAGTAGATACATCCCTCCTAAGTGTCAATAAGTTTTTGACCCGCCATCTCCTATAAAAGCCTCGCGATTAATTCGGCATCTCTCCTGGCGGCTCCCCGATTTTCTTCAATAACCTCAAGGGCCGCCTGGCCTAAACTGGCTGCCTCGGCCGGATAGTTAAGAAGTCTGACTAATTTCTCGGTTAGTTGATCCCCATCACTCACCTCTATCGCCGCTTTCTTAGCTAAAAGTATCCTTCGAATATCCCGAAAATTTTCCATGTAGGGACCAAAGAGGATGGGCTTGCCTAACAAGGCCGGTTCAATAGGATTATGCCCCCCAATAGGCACCAGGCTCCCCCCCACAAAGACAAGATCAGCTAAACCGTAGACCCCGGCCAGCTCGCCATAAGTGTCCAGCACCATAACCTCTGCCTCAGGATCAGTTCCCCTGGAGCGGAGACAATACCGCCTACCCCTCTTTTTGAGTAAGTCTTCTACTTCTTTGATTCGTTTCAGATGGCGAGGGGCAGTGATTAACCTGACCTCAGGCCGCTGAATTTGCTGGAAGGCATCAAAAATAATCTCTTCCTCTCCCGGGTGAGTGCTCCCAGCCACTATGATCTTGCCAGTCTCACTCAGTTCCCACTCTTCTTTTATCTTTAGAAGAGCCGGGTCTGTATCTTGAGTTAAGGGAGCCGGCTGGTCAAATTTGGTATTTCCGGTAATAACTACCTTCCCCTCTTCAGCCCCAATGGACTTAAGCCTTTCGCCATCTTCTTTGGTTTGCATGCAGCACAGGGCGTATGACCTCAAGACATCCTTGAAGAAAAGGGAGAATCTTCGATAAGCGGGAAGATTTTTATCCTGAATACACCCGTTGATCATAATGACCGGAATGTTCCTCCTGGCTGCTTTCCAGACAAGGTTAGGCCAGATCTCTGTCTCTAAGATAATGATGGCTCTGGGGTTTAAGTTGTTTAGTACCCGTTTTATAATCCACGGAAGGTCCAGAGGAAAGTAAAAGACAGCCTCTATTTCAGCCGAGATCTTCTTACTCATGGTCAGGCCGGCTTCAGTAGAGGTGCTTAAAAGGATGCCCTGATCCGGCAGGGTCTTCTTCAATTCTTGGATAATAGGGACGGCGGCGGCCACTTCTCCACCTGAAACAGCGTGCACCCAGATTGATCCCTTTATTCCCTCCTGTTGAGGAGAAAAGGGGAAGTAGCCCAGTCGCTGCCAGAACCCTTTTCGACCGTGAAAATATAAGGAACTGAGGTAAACCAAGGGGGCAACCAGGGAAATAATAAAATTGTAAAGAATCTTACAGGTCATTGCCAAACGTCCTCGTATCCCTAACTGGCTAAAGGTTTAAAACTTTTTTGAAATATTTTTCGACCTGTACGGTTAGCTTAACCTTACTCACATCTTTTAAAAACCACGAAGCACACGAAGAATTATAGAACAAATCTTTTAATCACATTTACCTTACCCTTAATTACTTTCTTCGTGAACTTCGTGCTCTTCGTGGTTTATCTTTGCTTTTCCCTACCTAACCGTACAGGTCGAAAGATTGCGACCTGTACGGTTAGGAATTACGTATCTACTCAAAATCAAGTTAAAAAAGTAAGCTCATTACAGATTATAGTGCTATGGGTTAAGTTTCATCTCCTTTTGTCCTGACAGCGTCGGCATAAGAGCTTCCCCTCCCTTGATGGGAGGGGTTAGGGGAGGGTGAAATAAACAACCCTCTCTTATTGTTGCTAATACCCCCTCTATATTTCTTAATATAAGGTTTTTAGCAAGAGTAATAATATTGCCCGCCAATTTCACCCTCACCCTATCCCT
>JBFMHI010000245.1 GCA_040753085.1 bacterium
TTGTGGTTGTCCGTCTACGGAACGGACATGGACAAGCACGGACAGGGACAAGCCCTGTCCCTACACTTCCGCCTTCTGTCCTGTGTTATTTATCCGTGCTAATTCGTGCATACCTGAACGGTTACCCTTGAACATCGGGTAACTTGACAAACTACCAGGCTCTTAGTAGAAAGCCCGAACGACTGAAGTTCAATAGCCTTCCGCCTTCAGCCTCTCCACCTGAGTAGTTACCAACTCTTTTACCTGGCGGTAGTGTTCTACCTCGTAGAAGGTCACCCTATCCTTTCTCTTTCTTTCCCATTGAGAGTAATGACCGGTTAAAAGGCAGAGGACTTTTTTTAATTTACGCTGGCTGGTGGCCTTAATCACTCCGGCAAAGTTAGCGGCTCCTTCCGCCGAGGTATTAATGCCGTAATGGCTTAAAAGTGAGCTTGCTTTCAGTATTTCCTCGGAACTGACCCACCAGCCTTGCCCCTTGGTTAGCCGGATCATCTTTACGATTTCTTCTTTCCGCGGCGTATTCTTTACCCCCAGACAGCCGGCTAAGGTTTCCTCTTCTTCCCGGCCATCTTTGACAAATTCCTTTACTACCGAGGCAACCTTGCCTGATTGAACCGCATGTATCTGGGGGAGTTTCCCGATCTGCCCGTATTTTTCTTTGAGATCGATAAATCCCCTCCCAATGCCGAGCAAGGAACTGCCAGACGTAGGAAAGACGAACACGGCCTCTGGATCAAGTCCCTTTTCGTATATCTCAAAGGCAATAGATTTGAAACCCTCGATGGAGGCGTCATCCACCGAGGGTCTCAGATTAACCAGATTAAAATGTCTGGCAGTATAACGGGCCATATTTATCGGTTTGGGAGTAGAAACGATTACCGCCTCAAATAGGCCGAGTTGATCTACCTTAAGCCTGGGAGTAAGGGGAGAGATAAAGACGAGGATCTTTATTCCGGCCAGGCGGCAGTAAGCGGCGGCTGATATAGCCGCATTCCCCGATGAAGAGATAACGAGCGGATTTTTCCCCTCCTGGTAATATTTGGAAACCTGGTAGGCTAATGATCTGGCCTTATGGGAACCGGTCGGATTCAGGTCTTCCCTTTTGAACCAGAGGTGATTCAAACCGAGGGCCTCAGTCAGCGGCCTTATTTCAAGCTCCTTTGTCCAGCCTTCTTCCAGGGTGAGTTGGCAAGAGGGATGAATATAAGGGTCATAAAGTCGGGCATATCGCCAGAGGTTGTATTTGTCTTTTTCGATGATAAAATCCATTCCCGTAAACAGTAGTCAGTAGTCAGGTAACTACTCAAAACTAAGTTAAGCAGTTAGTTGGGAGACAAAGCAAAATTCCCTCTCCCTTGATGGGAGAGGGATAGGGTGAGGGTGAAAGAGGATTGTTTATTTCACCCTCCCCTAACCCCCCCCATCAAGGGAGGGGAAGCTCTTATGCCGACGCTGTCGGTACAAAAGGAGATGAAACTTAACCCATAGCACTATAATCTGTAATGAGCTTACTTTTTTAACTTGATTTTGAGTAGATACGTAGTCAGTATAGCCAAAGTCTACTCCAAATCCCTTCTGTTTACTGTCTCCTGATTTTGCTCTCTTTTTGTAACCGTTCAGGGGGTAATGAAAGTTGAGGGGAAATTTTTGTAACTATTCAGCTTTTAAGGCATAAAGACACAAAGATTACCAATAATAGCACACGGATTACACGGATGAGACGGATTGACACGGATAAAAATTTATTAGAAAAAATCCGTGAGAATCCGCCAAAATCTGTGTCATCCGTGTGCTATTCTATCATTCTCTTCGTGGCTTTGTGGCTTAGTGGCTTTGTGGCTGAACGGTTACTCTTTTTGTAACCGTTCAGGTATAGCTGCACGGATTAGCACGGATAAATAACACAGGACAGAAGGCGGAAGTGTAGGGACAGGGCTTGTCCCTGTCCGTGCTTGTCCATGTCCGTTCCGTAGACGGACAAC
>JBFMHI010000246.1 GCA_040753085.1 bacterium
TCACCGGTGACTGGAACGGCTCTGGCACAACTAATATCGGTATTTTCAGAAACGGTCAATGGTATCTCGACCTCAATGGCAATGGTCTGTGGGATGGCCCTCCAGCTGATGCATCCTTCTCTTTCGGTTATCAAGGAGACCTTCCGGTCACCGCTTTGTGGTAAGATTTATGCCGTAAGAAGCTTTTATTTAATGGGATAAGGGTGCGATGAGCTATAAGCACCCTTATCAATTTAATAGTGTTTAAGCAGTAGTTAAGACCTTTAATGCCCTGAGCCTGCTCGGATGTTTGAGTTTTCTCAGGGCTTTTGCCTCTATCTGTCTTACCCTTTCACGTGTAATCGAAAGATGTCTTCCAACTTCCTCCAATGTATGGTCTCTGTCAACACCTATCCCGAACCTCATTCTTATTACCTTTTCCTCTTTAGGGGTCAAAGTTTTTAATATCATCAGTATCTGATCAGAGATTTCGCTCTTTTCAGCATCGGAATATGGAGAAGGACTATTCTTATCACCTATAAAATCCTCCAGTTCTGTATCTTCATCACCAACAGGGGTTTGCAGCGCTATTGGGTCCTGTATAGCCCTGAAAACTTCTTCAACCTTTCTCGTCGGAACCCCCAGTTTTTTGGCAATCTCTTCGTTGCTTGGCTCTCTTCCCAGCGACTGAGTCAGTTCTCTTGATGCTTTAGTAACACGGTTGTAAAACTCCATCATATGAACAGGTACACGGATGGTCTTTGTCTGATCAATAAGCGCCCGTGTAATAGCCTGTCTGATCCACCATGTTGCGTATGTCGAAAATTTGAAGCCCTTTTCGTATTTGAATTTATCCACTGCCTTCATAAGGCCGATATTGCCTTCCTGAATAAGATCAAGCAGAGGCAAACCCCTGCCGACATAATTTTTTGCTATATTAACTACCAATCTTAGATTTCGGGTTATTAATTCATTTTTGGCCTCAGTAACAAGTGCCCGTGCTTTCGTAATCCTGTCCCACTTTAGTTTCAGGTCATCTATTTTGACCCCAACCTCAGATTCAACCCGTTTATATTCAGTCTGTACTTCTTTTGCCAGTGCATGGAGCTTCATAGGATTAACTTCTTTTTTCTTTTTTTCGTTTATCAGCCTTTTCAGGTCTCTTAAAGTGCCGTGTCTTGTGATCTTTCTGTCTGCAATTTCCACTTTTTTCATAAGATTGTCAAGGATTTTCAGACTCATGATAAGGGCTTCATCAGGCTTTTCGTCTTCCCCGTTAGTTAAATCCTCTTCTTCTTCCTGTTTATCTAAACTTGCCTCGAGTTTTTTGTACAGAGGCATTGCAGTGACAATTTCTTTTATTATCTCTCTTCCTTCTTCCAGTCTCTTCGCAAGCTCAGTTTCTTCATCCTTGGTAAGTATCGATATATCTCCCATAGAATGGAAATATGCCTGAACAAGGTCTTCTGTCTTTTCGTACTCTCCCGCTTCCTCTTCCTCTGAAACTTCCTCCTCCGGAGCAGTTGTTTCCTCGTAATCTACAACCTTAACTCCCATATCCTGAAGAAGATCCATAAGATCTTCTAATTCATCAGGAGAAAAGAATTCAGAGGGGAGAGCCTCATTTATCTCATCATAGGTAAGCGTTCCACGCCTCTTCCCTATGTCTATTATCTCTTCAAAAATATCCCTTTCTCTCATTTCTGCTCTTACCCTCTATAAACATATAAATATAGAAGAAAAGGGCCAGCAGGCCCTTCCTATTTCTCTTAATAACATTTTACTACTTTTTTATTTTTTGACAACTAAAGAAGTTGTATTTTTGTTTTTTTGACAGCAGAGGGATAAAATAAGGGTCAAGACGCACGGTCTATTAGTACTGGTCAGCTGAATGCGTTACCGCACTTACACCTCCAGCCTATCGACGTGGTAGTCTACCACAGACCTTCAGGGCCTTGCGGCCGGGAGATCT
>JBFMHI010000247.1 GCA_040753085.1 bacterium
GATATTTGCGGGGAAGTTAAGACGAGAAAAGTAGTTTTGTAGAAAAAAATGGTATGATGATGCTATAGCCGATAATGAACTAACCGCAAGGTTTCACAGAAAATTGGACGGTTATGAACCGTCCCGCAAAATTACCTCTACATAGCTACTAAGATGACTAAAAAAGTTCTCCTGATCAGCGTTGAATTTCCTCCCCGAAAGATGGGGAATGTTCGTTTTGTCAAATTTGCCAGGTATCTGCTTGAGTTAGGTTGGCAGGTTTATGTGCTCACTGTTTCGGAAAGATCCATCTGGGAGTTTGACCGTTCAGTAGAAATACCTTCGGGAACCAAAGTCTACCGGGCTTTTCGGCCTAATCCTTTTGTTTTCCTGGATAGACGGTGGCATGAGAAGGATAACCTGAGGACCAAAGAAAATCTCGGGCATAAGGAGTCCTTACCGGCCGCTAAGGCCTTCCCCTCTCCTTTAGAGAGATTCAAAAAGGCCGCCACCCAGATTATTACCCAATTTCGGAGGTATTTCTTTATCCCCACTGAAGAGATAATGTGGCTTCCTTTTGCGGTAATCAAGGGAACCTATTTGTGTTTTAAAGAGAAGGTCGATCTAATTTACTCCACTGCCCCGGATTTCACCAACCATTTAGTGGCCGGATTGATAAGCCTGCTGACCGGAAAGAAATGGGTAGCTGAATACCGTAATTTCTGGACGGATAATCCTACCAGACCGCATAGAACCAGATGGCATAAAGTAATTGAAGAAGGTCTTGACTGGTGGGTTCTTAAAAGATCAACAGCTATTGTGGTTATTGCTGAGGCAATGAAAGAGGCCCTTCTGGAGAGGCGCTCCTTCCTTTGCCCTGAGCGCATCATTTCTATTGACAATGGCTATGACCGGCCTGAATTCGATTCTCTCTCAGCTCCCCCCATAGAGAGCCGACAATTTCTGATTAGCTATACTGGCGCCCTTTACGCTGATTATCCTACCCCGGCCTTTCTGGTGGCCCTGGGAGAACTATTCCAGGAAGATCCAAAGATGAAGCAAACCTGCCGGGTTGATTTCTGCGGGATGGTTAAAGACCAACAGAAGAGAGAAGTGACCAAAATCATCCGCCAGTTCGGCCTGGGAGATAATGTCCGCTTTTTAGGCGAGGTCCCTCGACCGGAGGCCCTCAGGCTTCTGTTGAAATCGGATCTCTTGCTACTGTTATTTATAGTCAGAGGCAACCTTCCCAATCTTGAGACCGTGGTGCCTGGTAAAGTCTTCGATTATATTGCCGCCAGAAAGCCGATTTTGGCTATTGTGCCCCAAGGCATGACCACTGATATTATCAGGGAAGGACGGTTAGGGATAGCAGTCAATACCGACGAGGTGAGCCGCATCAAAGACGCCCTCCGCAGCCTTTATCAGGAACATACTGAGGGGGGGATAAAACTGGAGCCGGATTGGGACTATCTGGAAAGATTCGACCGAAGTTTCCTCACCCAACGGCTATCTGATTTTTTTGAGGAGGTTCTTGAGAGAACATAGCAAGCTCGATGCTCGATACTCGATGCTCGATACTCGATACTCGATGCTCGATCCTCGAGGCTCGGTGCTCGATACTCGATGTTCGATGCTCGATACTCGATGCTCGATGCTCGATGTTTGATACTGGATACTGTATCTGGGATACTGGATCCTTTACCAGCCTCCAGCCTCGAGCCTCGAGTATAGTGGTGATGGTTAGGCAAAAAGTATTGCCTCAACTTTTCACTTGACTTACTTATTTTTATATACTATAATCGTAACTACTCAAAACTAAGTTAAGCAGTTAGTTGGGAGACAAAGCAAAATTCCCTCTCCCTTGATGGGAGAGGGATAGGGTGAGGGTGAAATGGGCGGGCAATATTATTACTCTTGCTAAAAACCT
>JBFMHI010000248.1 GCA_040753085.1 bacterium
GCTTCGCGCTATCAACCTCAGCGATGATATGGACAAGTATTGGGATTTCCATATCAGAGAGGAACAGAAACGTCTTTACGGGACTTACGAATGGAAAATGGCTGCATGAAAAGTAGCCACACCCTATAGATATAAGATTTTCAGGTTCTTCAAAAGGCAAGAGTCAGCAACATGATTAAAAACAAATGGTTATGCTTGGTTTTAAATATTTCGAGCAACCTTTAAGTAATTCCTTTTGGTGGTAAGGAATTGGTTAAGGGGTTAATAGAGAGGGTCGAAGGAGAGGGGAGGGAGGGATTGACAGAGGTATTTGAGTTAGGATTATATTTATATCCGAAAGAATTTAAGGAGGTAAGGATTATGTTAAAGACATTAGCGGAGAGGCCAGATATTCTTCGTGAGATTACCGAGAAGATAGGGCTGGAGAGAGTTATAGAAGGCATTGGGGAAGAGAGGCTTATACGAAGCATAGGAGAAGAGAGGTTTATACAGAGCCTCGGCGAAGAAGAAGTCATTCGCAGTATTGGCGAAGAAAAACTATTGAAAGATTTTATTGAAAGATTTTATCAATCTCCTGGGCAAAGAGAAGATAAAGAAGATGTTAGAAGGGAATTAAATCGACCTATGCGGTTAGGTCTAAGCTACGAGCTATATATTACCTATCTCTGCTTATAATCCCTACGCCGCATAGGGTAAAGGGGTCAGTTACTGTGGAGACGGACAATAAGTCTTTAGCATCAAGGACGATGAAAATGTCGCTTTGAACTGTCATCTTGAACCATGGCCTAAACTTATTTCACGGCTCGGTTCAGTGTGTCATCCTGACTTGTTTCAGGATCTAAGAGGAATGCCGAAACAAGCCATAAAACAAGTTCAGGCCCTGGTTCGGCAGGATAGGGGCTATTTTGATGAAGACTTTCCTCAATCACTGCCCCCTAATTGCATAGGCCGAAAGTTTTTATGGCGAACTGCTCTATAATTTCCAACCGCACAGGTCGAAAGTTCTCTTAGGAGGCGGCGACCGGATTCGAACCGGTGAATAAGGGTTTTGCAGACCCCTCCCTTAGCCACTTGGGTACGCCGCCTATAACATTTAGGCTGAAGGCTGAAGACTGAAGGGTGAAGTTCAATAGCCTTCAGTCTTCAGCCTTAAAAGCCTTCCACCTTCAGTCTTCAGCCTATCCACCTGAATCATGGAGACTAACATACCTCTCTACGGTCTCTTCATATATCCCCTGGGCCTTTAGAATAAGGATAATAATCTCCCTGATCGCTCCCTGGCCGCCTGCTTTTTCAGTAACATAGTCTGCTTGCCGGATGACCTCTTCCGCGCCATCAGCTACTGCCACCGCTAAACCAACTCGTTTCATAACCGGCAGGTCGTTTAAATCATCACCAATATAGGCTGCCTGATCTGAATCGAGATTATACTGAGCCAGCAGCTTGTCCAGGATAGCCGCCTTATTGATAACTCCCGGATAGACCTCGGAAACCTTCAATCTTTTCGCTCGGATAGAGATAATATCCCCCTTATCTTTGGTGATAATAACCGGAATAATAGGGGTAAGATGGAGGAGTTCAATGCCCACGCCGTCTCTGGCATTAAATATCTTGAAACCTTTGCCTTCCGCATCTACAATTATGCTTCCGTCTGTCATCACCCCGTCTACATCCATAATGAGCATCTTGATTTGTTTGGCCTTCCTCTCAAGGGCGGATTGTTCCAATTTCGAATTGTGGATTTTGGGTAACCGTTCAGCACATGATGCTGGATGCTCGATGCTCGATCCTCGATGCTCGATCCTCGATGCTCGATCCTCGATGCTGGTAAAGGATCCAGTATCCAGGATCGAGCATCGAGCATCGAGTTTGT
>JBFMHI010000249.1 GCA_040753085.1 bacterium
GTCCTTAGGCTGTAGGGACAACCCTTGTGGTTGTCCGTCTACGGAACGGACATGGACAAGCACGGACAGGGACAAGCCCTGTCCCTACACTTCCGCCTTCTGTCCTGTGTTATTTATCCGCGCTAATTCGTGCATACCTGAACGGTTACCTGTAATCTTAGTGCCTCAGTGGCCTTGGGGCTGAGTAGTTACCTGAAATCCGCCATCCACAATCCGCTTCATTTCCTCCCTTACAGGAGTATCTCCATAAGCTGATTGGCCGGTCCGATCAGCCAGGCCAAGTTGTGGATCATAAGGGAGATATCCGAGTATTTTAAAATCGGGAAGACTGGATTCGATAAAATCCTTTTCTTGTTGGTCTCGAATTTTATTGCCGATAACAGCTACATTATCTATTCCCATCTCAACAGCCAGCTTTCTGATTCTTTCGGCGGTTTGAATGCTTCTCTGGCCCGGTTCAACTACACAAATTAAGGTATCCACTGCCCTGGCTGTTCCCCTGGAGAGGTGCTCAATGCCGGCCTCCATATCCAGGATAAGGTCTTGGTTGGGACTAAGCAGTAAGTGGGTAGTCAGTGCCCTAAGAAGGGTATTCTCCGGACAATAACATCCACTCCCCCCACCTTTTACTTTCCCCATAATGAGGAGCTTAACCCCGTGATAGGAGGCCCCAAATCTGTCAGGGATATCATCTACCTTAGGGTTCAGCTTGAAAAATGTCCCGGCCTCTTTAGTTCCGGTCCGCTCTTCAATCAGGTCTTTAAGCTCTGAGATAGGCGTAATCCCTTCGGCTATTTCTTTAGGGAATCCCAGGGCAGCCGCCAAATTAGCATCCGGATCAGCATCTACCGCCACCACATTATGTCCCTCTTCGGCCAACATCCTGGCCAGGATAGCCGCCACCGTGGTCTTTCCTACACCACCTTTCCCCGTAATGGAAATCTTCAAAGTATCCCCCTTAAAGGTCAGAAGCCAGATGAAGTTAGGGCCTTTACCTTTCGGGTCATTTTGCTTACTTTCCGGGCGGCATTATTTCGGTGAATAATTCCTTTAGCGGCGGCCTTATCAATAGCCGGGACAAGAGTAGTCAGGGCCTTTTGCGCCCCCTCCATATTGCCAGCCGCTACTTCTTCATTGACCTTTTTGATAAAGGTTTTCAACCTGGATTTGACGGCCACATTCCTTTCCCGGCGTTTCCTGTTTTGTCTGGCCCTACTTAAAACTGAGCGATGAATAGCCACTTAACTTATACCTCCTATTTCCCTTTTTTACTTCCTATTCCTGAACCTGTTAGGAACAGGTTTTTTATCCGAGAACCTTCACGTATAGTAATTGGTAACTACTCAGGTTGTTTAGACGGTCGCCTGAAGACGGTTAGTTCTGGCGCCTTTGACTGAATCAGGACACCCAAAACCTTCTCCGGTTCCACCATTTGATGACCATGATTCCCCTCCACCGTCTAACTGTCTACAGCTACCTGAGTTGTTACTGCCGACTTAAGTGTATCAAATTAATCTTCAAATGTCAACAAGTAAATATAGTAACCGTTCAGCCACCAAGGCACGAAGACACGAAGGGGAAATTAAAGTATGTGTCTTAGAGAACATTAGAACAATAGTAACTACTCAAAACTAAGTTAAGCAGTTAGTTGGGAGACAAAGCAAAATTCCCTCTCCCTTGAGGGGAGAGGGATAGGGTGAGGGTGAAATGGGCGGGCAATATTATTACTCTTGCTAAAAACCTTAGAAAAAGAGCTGCCACCCTCCCCTAACCCCTCCCATCAAGGGAGGGGAAGCTCTTATGCCGACG
>JBFMHI010000250.1 GCA_040753085.1 bacterium
CCCGCCGGCCGGTCCCGCCGCCCGGGCCGGGGTGGGCTGAACGGCCATTGGAGTTGCCTCCTAGTGCCTTGTCACGTTAGTATTTATGGGTAGAGTCTCTTTAGTAGGGGCGAATAATTATTCGCCCCTACCTCCTCCTTTTGCAAGGACGATTCGCCAATTGCCCTTACTGTAAGGGCACGTGGCAACGTGCCCCTACACCCTTGTCAAGATAGAAGTTATCTGTTAGCGCTTGTCTTTATGCCGAAGGGTTAAATAATTACCCAAATAAACAATCATAAGGGTTACCCTTACAAAAGACGAACCCATTAAAGCAAGCTTGACAAGGCACTAGATCGGCTTTCATGTTTGGGGATAGGCCCTAAGAGCTAAGAGCTGAGGGTTTGCCAGGTGAACAAAATCCTTATTATCCAAACGGCCTTCTTGGGTGATGTGGTCCTGACTACTCCTCTGATTAGAGCCTGTTACGAGGGGCTAAACAAACCCGAGATTGGCCTCATTACTACACCTCAAGGCAGGCAGGTCCTTAAAGAGAATCCTTGCTTGGCAGAGATGATCCCTTACGATAAAAAAGGCTCCATGAAAGGCCTGGGGGGTTTCTTAAAGATAGTCGGACAGATTCGTAAGAGGGGATTCGATCTGGCTGTGATTCCCCATCGCTCTCTTCGAAGCGCCTCCTTGGCCTTTCTGGGTAATATCAAGCGAAGGATCGGCTTTGATACCAGCGCGGGAAGATTCCTCCTGACAGAAAAAGTGGTTTATCATAAGGGCCTGCATGAGGTAAAAAGAAACCTGGAATTTACCAGAGCCTTAGGAATATCTGAAGGTGAATGGCGGCCTGAAGTCTTTGTCAGCGAGCAGTCAGAAGAAAAGGCGGATCAGTTCTTCTCTCAGGAAAGATTGAACCGGGCTGAGTTAATTATTGGCCTTAACCCCGGGTCTATCTGGGTGACTAAAAGATGGATGCCGGAGGGTTTTGCCCGGGTAGGGGATATGCTGGCGGAGAAAGCCGGGGCACAGATCATTCTCTTTGGAGGAAAAGAGGACATTGCCTTAGTCAATCAAATAGCCGCAAGTATGAAAAACAAGCCTATTATGGCGGCCGGAAAGACGACCTTATCCGAATTAGCTTCTTTCTTCAAGAGATGTCATTTATTCATCACCAACGATTCCGGGCCAATGCACATTGCGGCGGCTGTTTCCGCGCCGGTGGTGGCTATCTTTGGGCCAACCACCCCTTCCCTGGGGTTTGCTCCTTATAGTCCTCATTCTGTGGTAGTAGAAATAGAGCACTTATCCTGCCGGCCATGTGGTCTTCACGGCGGCAAACAATGTCCTAATAAGAGCTTCGTCTGCATGCAGGAAATAACGCCGGCCCAGGTCATATCCGCCGCTGAGAAGCTCCTAAGACTTTCTCCTGGCGCGGCCTTCTGCCATAATCGGGAAATTACCTTCGGTGACTTCGTGAATACAAACCATTATCTGCAATTTTGATGGATAGTTGAAAAGGAAAATGTAACCGTTCACCTCACCACGGAGGCACAGAGACACTGAGAGGCTGTTTAAAAATGGCAATCATCTGCAAATAAATTATTTACTAATTTCTGCCTCCTGTGGTATAATAGCTTAAAAATACCAAACAATCCAAAACCAGCAGGAGGCAACGAAGCATGAAACG